>NZ_JBSWYX010000009.1:0-242352 GCF_056161345.1 Salipiger sp. ABF4_146
CCTAGCAAATTAAACGTGCCGCGCCAGCGAGCGCATTAGCGCATTCGACCGGACGATCGGTGGCCGCCGAACGGGTTATCGGAGGTCTCCAGCTTATGGGTCGGCGCTGCGCGCGGCACCTCCCCTCTACTGGCCTTCTGGTGGGTCAGCGCGGCAACTGGTGTCTTTCGAAGAATTTGGGCGTGCGCAGCACGCCAGCGGTGCTGGCCGTCAGCGCGGAGAAAAGCCGGATGTCCTCGCGCAGAATTCTCTCCGCGACCGGCACCTGCGCCTCGGCTTTCGGAGCTTTGCCGGACGCATTGCTGTGCATGATAGGGCGTGCGCTGGCGAAGCTGATATTCATCAGGGCCTGTACCGAATCCATGCGGTCCATGCAGAACAGCGCATCAACCAAAATCTGCCCGTCAGCGTCTGCGATAAAGGCACATTGCTCTCTGAAATGATGCCAGTTCATGATGTTATTGCGGAAGCTCTCGTCTTCGAGGCGGGCCAAGAACGCCGGGTAGTCCTCGATGTCAGTCAGGTATTTATCGCGAAACCGGAGGTCTGGCCCGGTGCTCGCCATTGTCTTGAGATAGGTGAAGGCAGAGCGTAGGCGCGCCCTTGGATTCCGGATGATGGCGAAGCTGAAACCGCCCTCGACAAGGCGCTTGGGGAGAACGGCGTTAAAGAACTGCATGGAGTGATGGCCCATGAGTTCGCCGTAGAGGGTTTCTGCGACCGACGAACCCGCGTTCTTTGGAATATGCACGAAGGTCATGCCAGAAGGGCTGATTACTGAGGCGAGCCGCTGCGTGCGCCACTCCTCCAGGGCACCCTTCGCAGTGCGCACCGGTTTGGCCAGCGGGCGCATCCCCGGCAGTTTCCAAATCGGATGCCGCGACGGGCCCAGCCCCGGCGGCGGGCCGTGCGGCACGAAACGCGCGTCCGGGTCCAGATCGCCGGCGCCGCCGAGCCCGGCGATCCATTCGATCGCCCGCGCGCTGGCGGCTGGGGACTCTGTTTCGAGGGTCATAGCGTGTTGCGTGTGGGTCATCATGCCTTGGGTCATGGCTAGGGCGCGCGCCGATCCCTCACGGCCGGATCTCGCGTGTGCCGTGCCTGTTCACTTTGCATTGCGCCAGACATCCAGTGGCCTGCCAATCATCTCTTCGAAGCGATCAATGCGCGGCATGAAATAGTCGCGTAGCCAGACGCGGGTGTCTTGGTCGTCCACCGTGCCCTTGTCGAAGCTGACCGTGGCCATGTCTCTCAGCCTGTCGACCACGGAGCGCGGCAGCGCCTCGCGTGCGTTAGCCCAGATCGCGGAATCGCGAAGCGTACGAACGAAGCCAAACCGCTGCTTGCGGCTCACTTTCGATGAGACATGAACGTCTGCGAGCTCGTCTTTGGAAAACGCATGATCCGCGATGCCAAGCCAGTCGAAGAGGCTGGTCATGGTTTGGCGACGATCGTGGCGCAGATCTTCGGCAAGGAGCACGTGGATCTGGCTGCGATCGAAGACCTTCAGATACTCTGACAGCTGCTTGGCATAGTCGGAGGTGTCGCGATAGATCGGGTTCTGGCGGATCGCGTCGTCGAGGGGCAGGGGTTCCTGAAACTCCTTGGCGCGCTGCCAGTAATGCGCGATCGTACGCGACACTGGTTCCCGTACCGCATAGATGATCCGCGCGTCCGGCACGGTCTGCGCGATGCGCGCCGCAACGCCCGAGCGGTGCGGACTTTGCGCGTAGTAGACGCTCGCCTCGCCGCGATATGCTTTATCGGCGCCGCCGCTGAACAGAGAGCCATAGGCCGAGATGTCGTGAGAGGCCGGATTGCGGGCCATGATCGGCCAAGCCTCTTCAAGTTCAGCCTGATTAACGAAGTAGCACGGCTCCTTGATCTCGCTCATGTAGATCTGCGGATGGACCTTGAGGTAGGCGTGCAGCGCGGAAGACCCCGCCTTGGAGGCCCCGATGAGGAACAGGTTCGGCATGGAGCTTGCGGTCAGCTCCGGCCGTGCGGCAAGCGGGGTGATCGTCTCGGCATGGTGGGTCATTGCAGCGTCAGAATCCTTTCCGGGTGGGCCCTGCCGAGGCAGAGATCTGCGATCGCGCGCCAGTTTCCCCGAAGCCGTCCTCGACGGTCGACCCACGGTTCGGGGCGCAGAGCCTTGACGTGATTGGACAGGAAGTTCCGGATACAGAGCTTCATCGCAAAGCGCGGTCGCATCGAACCCTTCCGCCACAGGTAAACCGGATTGGCGATCTGGCTGTAGCCGAGCATCTCGCCCCGTTTTTCCCGCCCTCGCTTCATGCCACAATGGGCACCAATGAACGCGTCGGTGGTGAACTTCGGGCCGGGCACCCGCGCGGAGAAATCGATATCCTCCTGCCATCCATACAGCGGCAGACGTTCGTCGAAGCGAACTGCTCCCACCGCCGATACGCGAAAGGCCATGTTGCAGCCGTAGAGACCGATCCGTGACGCAATAATCCGAGGCTTGGCATTGCGCACGTCGACGCCCGCGTCGCGCTCCCATGTATCGACCATCACGGCGGCGGCGTCGAGCGCAATGCCGGGCCCGTTGATGCCGTCGGCGAGCAGCGTGCCGGTAATCCCTGTGACATGCGGGAATGCTGCAAAAAGCCGTTCGATCCCCTCGATTGCGTGGCGCGAGGGCACATAGTCGTCATCGAAGAAGACAACGATGTCGGAGTCGTCCAAGGTCATCTCCAGCCCGACATTTCGTTGCCTTGGCAGCCCCTTGGGCGAAATCGCGACCTCCGGTCGCGGAATACCGTTCTCTTCGGCGGCAGGCCGCCAACTGCTCGGAATGTCCTCAACGCCGGGAACTGATACGACAATTCTGTGTGCGGGCCGTGTCTGCATCTGGAGGCGTTGCCAAATAAAGGTAAGGCACTCGGGGCGTCCAGAAGAGCATATGACAACGGTTATTCGAAGCGGCTGAGGCACGGAAATACCCATTTCTTGGAATAAGGGCTGTCTTCGCGAAAGATGAGAAAATAAATATCAAAGGAAATAGGAATAGGGAGGCGCAGATTTGCCGCGCCAGAGGGCAAAATGTATAAGTGAAAAAACTGTGAGAAACGAAAGCAAGCAAAACTACAAGGAAGAATAGTGCGTGAAGTATGATTGCGCTTCTAGAAGTATGGGGCGCAAGCTAAGAATTGCAATCTGCTTTTGGCGGCGTTGGCTCCCCACCTCCGGGTTTCGCGTGGGGTGCCTCAATATTTTGCACAGCGCCGGGCTCTGCCCGAGGTGAAAAATGGATGAGGTTGCACCTCCCGCTGTCGGAACGTCGCGTGCGTGTGTCATGCCGCCGAGACCGCAGCTTGCAAGCCTGCGTTCAGTGCGCGACCGAGCCCTGCCTTGGTTTCCGAAAGAACTGCGCGATGCGTCGCCGGGTCGATGCCCGCCGCAAGGCTGCGCTCCAGCAACGCGGAAGCCGAAGCGACCTCAACATCTCGCGCCGCGAGAAAAAAATCTGATCGTCCTGTCGATCCGAAGAAGCTTTCCACTTTTTGGTCCCAGCCGAGGCCCACGACCGGGATACGGTATGAATAGCCCAGGATGCAGGCGTGCAGCCGATGCGCGACCAAGCCACTCAGTCCGCCGATCATTCGCGCAAGTTCGGCGGGGGTGTCGGGCGCGGCAAGGAATTCGACGCCCTGCTGGCGAAGATCGGGTCGTTTCGCCAGCTGCTGCAAAACGTCACGGTCCTCACGGGCGCCATTGCAAAACAGCGCAACGGCATGGCCGCGCGACGCGAGCGCCTTTGCGAGGCCGGCGAAAAACTCCGGTCCGCTCGCTGCTCCGGGGGAGTCGTCTGCGTGATAGGCGAGGATCTGAGCAGCGGTTACCCCGATCCCAACGCGATGTGTTGCCGCGACTGCCCCGTAACATTCGGCAGCGAGCAGGCCGGGATCTCGGGTTATCTCGGGGGCCAGCGTGTCGAGGCCCGCAGCCTGACATTGCGCGCTCCAAGCATCGACCGATTGCATGTCGCGCAATCCAATCATTTGCAGGTTGGTGTTGATGACCCGCGTAAACAATTCGGTGCCGCGCCGCGACCAGTTCCCGGCGACACCGGCGGCATGTATCACCACGGGTACACCGGCGTCGGCGAGAACGTCACTGGCGCGCGCGACTTTTAGGCAGAAATTCAGGTCGGCGTCGGAGAAAAGCTGCCCGCCACCGATAATCGCAAGGTCTGCGTGCGCAACTGCGGCGCGCCACTCGGCCTCGATACGGTCGAGCATGCGCGAGAGTTTGGCGCTGACCAGCCTTTGACGCAGAGCCTTCGGCAGACGGCTCAGCAACTGGATGACAAGCGCCCGGTTGCGCAATGTCACATCGCCAAAGTCTTGCCGGCCAGATAGATCGATCCGCTTGAACTCGGCGTCCGGCAGAAGGCTTTCGAGCGCGTGCGCAAGGCAATCGGAAATGACGCCATCCCCGACGTTTGGGCTATAAGGCACGGCAAATTGTACGATGCGTGGTGCGCCCCGGTAGGTCCGATCCGCTGCGTCTGAAACCGAAGGACGACCGGCGTGTGTCGAAAGGCCCGTATCCGGAGCTTGGCGCTCTAGTCCCATGGCGATCCGGGCATGGTTTTGGGCGGCTCCCACGTCTCCCCCCAGCGCGATACCTGGGGGTTCTCTGGGTCCTTCTCGGGGCAGTGCTCACGCGCCATAGCCGCCTTCGTGTTGGTCAGGCAGTTGCAGGACGTACAGATTTTTGCGTCCTTGCCGACAATGACTGTCGCGCCGCGATAGATCAGCGTGTCAGGGGCCGGCGCCTGGAATGGGCAGGCGCGGCACGCTTCTAGCCGACGCTGGATATCCCAGGGCTTGGCGTGTTCCAGCCCTTCCATACCCCATTTGAGGACGCTTCCGGCAGCCTTGGCGCCTATGGCCAGCGACGAAGGTCGCGCAGGGGATTCCGCCGTTGCGATGAGCTTCTCCATCACGCTAGGGAGCTTGCGCGTCGCATAGAGGGCCTTGGCAAAATGGGGGTCTTCAAGCGCCCGGCGCGTCACCGAAAGAGGCAGCCGCCGGTCCAGCCCCAAGTGGTCTCTCAGCAGCTCTGACGCGGTGCCAAGATCCGGAGCATCGAGAATATCTCGAGTCAGATAATGCATTGTGGGCCTATGTACGGATTGAAAATACTTAGCCCAAGCGTAGCAGCACCTTTGGCATCGGCCAAACGAATCCAAGGCTCGATTTGCCGCGCTGTGGGGCCGTGGGCTGGGATGCCCGAAAGATGCGCAGTTCGGGCAAGTCGAGATGAATCGTATTTGCCCGCCGCTCTACAATATCCCTCTCGCAAGGCGCGTACGCTTGTCGATCTAAGAGGTGAAGTATTTCACGCGAATATTTCGCTCGGAGGTCCTGAGAACGCGAAAATAAGGTCGCTTTCCGGGCGATTTTTGCGCGCAACCCGATTTCGCCGTACGCTTGTGGTCCGGCTACTCAGATGCTGAACAATTTGTCACATCGACCAGCATGATCTTGCGGAAACGGCGAAATTCGCGACGCGTGTCAATCGAGGGATGAAATCGTTCCGGCAAGCGCGCATCATCATGACATAGAGATTGAAGCACCTTTTTAGATTTGATTTCTTGAGAGGTTTGCAATGCAAACGATTACTCCTGTGATTCTTTGTGGTGGATCGGGAACGCGGCTCTGGCCGGTCTCGCGCAAAAGCTATCCCAAGCAATTCGCAAAATTCATGGGGTCCGAAAGTCTGTTCCAGCAGACGGCGCTGCGCATGAACGGCGGCGGTGCCTTCGCCAAGCCCGTGGTGGTGACAAATTCGGATTTTCGCTTTGTCGTCACCGAGCAACTGGCCGCGGTGCAGATGGAACCCGGCGCCATCCTGATCGAGCCCGAGGGACGTAATACCGCCCCCGCCGTCTTGGCGGCGGCGCTGCATCTGCAGGCCAAGGATCCCGAAGCGATCATGCTGGTGGCACCGTCGGACCATCGGGTTCCAGATTGCGCGGCGTTCCGGGCTGCCGTGGACCGAGGACGCGGAGCTCTGGAGCGCGGCAAGCTGGTGCTTTTCGGCATCCAGCCCGACCGACCCGAGACCGGCTTTGGCTATCTCGAACTGGGCAGCACAGAGGAAGGAAGCGCGGGCGGTACGGTCTCGCTGAAGCGTTTCGTCGAAAAGCCCGACGCCGCCACCGCTTCCGCGATGCTGGCGCAGGGCAACTTCCAATGGAACGCTGGCATCTTCCTGTTCCGGGTCAAGGACATACTGTCGGCGCTGGAGACCCACGCCAGCCAGCTTTTGGCACCGGTGCGGACGGCGGTGGAACGCGCCGAGGTGGACCTTGGCTTTTTGCGGCTTGAGCCCGAGGCGTGGCGCGATGCCGAGGACATCTCCATCGATTACGCGGTGATGGAGAAATCCGCCGATCTCGAGGTGGTGCCCTTTGACGGCGGCTGGTCCGATCTTGGCGGTTGGGATGCAATCTGGCGCGAGATGGAGCAGGACGAGGGCGGGGTGGTGTGCAATGAAGGCGCAACGGCGATCGATTGTACCGGATCGCTCCTGCGTTCCGATACGGCATCCTTGCAACTCGTTGGAATCGGTCTGAAGGACATTGTCGCCGTGGCGATGAACGACGCTGTGCTGGTGGCCAGCCGAGAGCGTGCTCAGGATGTGAAGCTTGCGGTGGATGCACTGAAGTCCAAGGGCGCGAAACAGGCGGTAGAGTTTCCGATGGACCACCGCCCCTGGGGCTG
This sequence comes from Salipiger sp. ABF4_146, assembly GCF_056161345.1. Classification (NCBI taxonomy): domain Bacteria; kingdom Pseudomonadati; phylum Pseudomonadota; class Alphaproteobacteria; order Rhodobacterales; family Roseobacteraceae; genus Salipiger; species Salipiger sp. ABF4_146. The sequence continues at coordinate 6,759 of NZ_JBSWYX010000009.1, forward strand.
GTTCGAAAGCCTTGCGGTGGGCAGCCGCTTTCAGGTCAAGCGCATCCATGTCCACCCCGGCGCGGCGCTGTCGCTGCAAAGCCATGTGCATCGCTCGGAACATTGGATCGTGGTCGAGGGCACGGCGCGGGTCACCGTTGACGGTGAGGTCAAACTGGTGACCGAGAACGAGAGCATCTACGTGCCGCTTGGCGCGGTGCATCGGCTGGAAAACCCCGGCAAGATGCCGATGGTGCTGATCGAGGTGCAGACCGGATCCTATGTCGGCGAGGATGACATCGTGCGCTACGAGGACGTTTACGCCCGCGGTCAGGGCGCCAGAGGGTAGTGGCCCCACGCCGCCCACCTGCCCGCGCCGCGACGGAGCGAGGAACAGATATGGCCCCGAAGTTTGGAAACGGCGGCCTGCGCGGTCTGGTGGTGGATCTGACGCTCGTGCTGGTCGCGGATCATGCACGCGCCTTTGCTGCCGCCTGTTATCACGGCAGCACGCTATACCTCGGGCGGGAGCTGCGCCCCTCCAGACCGCGCATCACGGGCGATATCATCGCTGCCGCCCGCGCCGAGGGGCTGCGGGTGATCGACTGCGGCGCGCTGCCCGCCCCGGTTCTGGCGCTGGCGGTGCTTGAGGCCGGCGCCGGGGCGATCATGGTCACCGGCAGCCACATTCCCGCCGACCGCAACGGGCTGAAGTTCTACACCCGCCGCGGCGAGATCACCAAGGTCGACGAGGCGGCGATCACCGCCGCGCTCGGCCGCCCGGCGGGCAGGGCGCGCGGCACGCTGGCGCAGGACCCGCAGGCCGCCGCCCGTTTCGTCGCGCGCTATACGGAAACGCTCGGGAGCACGGCGCTGGCGAGCAAGCGCATCGGTCTTTATGCCCATTCCGCCGTCGGCCGCGACGATCTGCGCGCCATGCTGGCAGGCCTCGGTGCCGAGGTGCTCGAACTGGGCCGGTCGGAAAATGTCATCCCCGTCGACACCGAGGCGGTCGATCCCGACACCCGCGCGCAGATCCGCGCCTGGGTGCGCGAGCATCAGCTCGACGCGCTGGTGTCGACCGATGGCGACAGCGACCAGCCGCTGCTGGCCGATGAGACCGGCGCCCTCGTGCCCGGCGACATCATGGGCCAGATCACCGCCGAGGCGCTGCGGGCCGAGGCGGTGGTCACACCGATCTCCTCGAACTCCGGCGTCAGCCGCAAGGGCTTTGGCCGGGTGCGGACCACCCGCATCGACTCGCCTTTCGTGATCGCGGGTATGGAAGAGCTTGGCGGCAAGGTCGTCGGCTATGAGGCCAATGGCGGCTTTCTGCTGGGCTTCGAGGCCGCCGGGCCCGACGGCACATTGGCGCCGCTGCCCACCCGCGACTGCATGCTGCCGCGGATCACGGTGCTGATCGCCGCCGGGACCGGCCCGCTCTCGGCCCGCGTGGCCGACGAGCCGCCGGTGGTGACCCTGGCCGAGCGGCTGCAAGAGGTGCCGCAGGAGGCGTCTCAGCCCTTCGTGGCGCTGCTGCGCGAGGATGCGGGCGCGCGGGCAGAGTTCCTGTCGCAGCTCGGCGCGGCGGAGGCCGCCTGCGATCTGACCGACGGCGTGCGGATCACCCTGACCGATGGGCGCATCCTGCACATCCGCCCCTCGGGCAACGCCCCTGAGCTGCGGCTCTATGTCAAGGCAGAGAACCGCGCCGCCGCCGAGGCGCTGCTAGACCAAGGGCTGGATCTGCTGCTGCATAAGGTGCTCTGCGGTCAATCTTGAGCGCGCTCTCATACCTGCGAGCGCGTCCCTCGGCGAGGCAGCGGTCTTCCCAATGTTGGGACGATACAAACGCGCTTTGGATCGGTGCCGCCGCAAGGGCGCGGCAAACAGGGACAGTCGTGGTGAAAAATTGTGCTTGGCGCGTGCTTTGGCTTAGAAAAAGCGGGTGTTTCCCGCGGCTGGGTATCCTTGTTGCCTAGGTTTTGCGAGAATTTAGTACATGCTTGTGTGCAAAGCGGCCTATGCCCGCTCGTTTGACGTGGTTGCTGTGGGTTCGGAATGCCGAATTGATGGAGGCGTTCCGCGGTGCGTGCATCAGAAATTTCTTTAAATGACCTAAAGTTTTGATGGGCTGGGTACTTCTGCGCCTCTTCTAAGGTGAGCACGAAATGGCGCCGAGACGGCTCAGAGATCAGAGCGGAAAGACGCAATCCAATACTTTCGCGGGATCGCCGCGATGTTGGTGGTCTTCCATCACGCGCTGCATGAGCGCGATGGAAGCTTCTCACCTTTTCACGATGTGAACCTCGGGGACCCCGGCGTGATGATCTTCCTTGTCATCAGTGGTTTCGTGATGCTGCAGTCGTGTCGCGATGAACCAGCACTGACGTTCGCGCGGCGCAGGATTATTCGCATCGTGCCACTCTGCTGGATGTTTACGCTGGTCTTCTTCCTTTTGATCGCCAGAGCGGATTTCGCGGTGGGCGATCCCTTCCGGCGACTGCCCGAACGATTGTCCTTCTTGTTCTTCATCCCGCACCACCACAGCGGCGTTCCCGAGCAGATTTGGCCGATCCCAGTGCCGGGATGGACGCTGAATTGCGAGGCATTTTTCTTTGCATTCGTCTTGGCCGCACTGATGACTAAGGCGGGCACGCTTGGTCTGCAGGCGCGGTTGCCGGATATGCAGGTTGGAGGGCTGGGCGCAGATCATTTTCGTAAGCGTGCTGGGTGCGGCGGTTTGCGCGGTGATCGACAGCAAAATGCAACAGCCGGTGACCAAGGCCCTTCGCGGATTGTTCGAGCGGCACAGGATAAGTGCGATCACAATCGCCGGCTAGACCGCTTGACGCACAGCGGTACGACCAAACCTGCCGCGCGCTTCGCTTCTCCGCCGCATGGCGGTTCGCGACTGCCGCCGCGGCAACGAAGCAGAGAATGTAATGTTTTCAACCAGAACAGGGAATCGGTGGACGTGCGTATCTAGGTCAGACGAACGGATTTCTAAGAGGAGCGGTGGCCGTGACTTCAAGGACATATAGGCCCGATATCGACGGGCTACGTTGTTTGGCGGTTCTGCCAGTCGTGTTCAATCACGCAGGCATCCCAGCCTTCGACGGGGGTTTCATCGGTGTCGACGTCTTCTTTGTGATTTCCGGGTATCTGATCACCAGCATCCTGCTGAGGCAAATCCAGGACGGCAGGTTTTCCATCATCGCGTTCTACGAAAGGCGCGCCCGCCGCATACTTCCGGCCCTGACCGTCATGATATTGGTCAGTCTTGCAGGGGCCTGGTTCCTTCTGCTGCCCGACGAGTACATGGACCTTGCGAAATCAGCCCTTGCGACGCTGGCTTTCAGCTCGAATATCTGGTTCTGGCTGGCACCCGGTGACTATTTTGGCAACGGAGTGATCCTCGAACCTCTGGTGCACACGTGGTCTTTGGCCGTCGAAGAGCAATTCTATTTGTTCTTTCCGCTGCTTCTCGCCTCGATCTCTGGCATGAACCATACCGGGAAGGTCTTGCTTATCGGTTGCTTGTGGCTCGGGTCCTTCCTCTTGTCGGTCTGGGCGACCGATATCGTGCCCACCGCAAATTTCTATCTCCTGCCCACGCGGATGTGGGAGCTCGGCCTGGGTGCGCTGCTTGCGACAGGCGTTCTTTCACGGATCACCTCACGGGCGAGCCGCGAATGCGTCGGCCTGGCAGGTCTGGCTGCTCTGATGGCTGCGTATATCTTTATCGATGAGGCCACGCCGTTTCCGGGCATGGTGACGCTTCCAGTCTGTCTCGGGACCGCAGCGCTGATCTGGTCCGGCAGTCACGACGATCGCGTCTTGGCCAACCGGCTCATCTCATGGGCACCTATGGTCTGGATCGGTCTGATGTCCTATTCTCTCTATTTGCGGCATTGGCCTGTGCTGGTTGCGGCGCGCATTCTGGGCGGGAGCCTGGAGCTGTCGGCAGAGCAGTGGGCGATCTGCATCCCGCTTTCGGTCGTCTTGGCTTGGATAAGCTGGCGCTATGTCGAAAGACCATTTCGGCGCAGCACGGCGGGATTTCGGCTTGGACGGGCGGGCATCTTCAAGGCATCGGCGGCTTCCTATTCGGCGGTGGCGCTTGCGTCGGTCGCGGTTCTGATCTCCGCAGGCGGGGTTGAGCGAATTGATCGGGCGGCGATGGTCGCCTACGCCGAAGCGACCGACCGGAATCCCGTGGATCAGCGCTGCATGTCTGTGTCCGTCGGGACACCGTGCAAGATCGGGGTAGAGTTCGACTCCCCTTCCGAGGTGGACCTTGTGCTGTGGGGGTACTCCCACGCCGGTTCGCTGTTGGCGGGCCTCGATCCGTGGATGAAAGAGCAGGGGCTCTCGGGGTATGCTTTCACCAAGATCGCCTGTGCGCCTATTCCGTTGAAAAACTCGGCTCGGTGATCGCGTTGCCGCTCGCCCAGGATTTGCGGTGCCTGTGCCTATCCTTCCTCAACAGGCGACCTGTGGGATCGGAAGGAGCTTTGCGAGCTTCCGGAGGTTCTGTGCGGCGGCTGCGAGGTGGAATTCATCACGTGCGCCGCTCGGGCCTCGCAATCGGAGACGGTTGAGGCCCAGGATGCGCTTCAAATGCGCGAAGAGCATCTCTACCTTTTTCCGGAGCTTGCAGGAGATCGCGTAGTCGGGCGTCTGAGCAATCGCACGCGCCCGATCCCGGGAGGGCTCGAAGATCGACCGGAGGATTTTCCGCGAGGGCGTCTTGGGGCAGCAACGCGCTTTCAACTCGCAGGCATCGCAATCAGTCTTGCTCGCCCGATAGCGAAGCATGCCATGCTCATCCGGCGTCTTCTCCCGGGGTTTCGCGAAGGTCCGGCGGCTTTGCTTCAATTCCTTGCCGCCCGGGCAGGTGTAAACATCGCTCGCGACGTCATAGTTGAAGTCGGCGCGTTCGAATGTTCCGTCCCGGCGAGCTGACTTGTCGAACACCGGGATATGGGGTGCGATGCCGCGCTGCTGATCCAGCCAGTCCAGCATGACGCCGGTGCCGTAGGCGGTGTCGGCGATCAGCCGTTCCGGTGCGATGCCGAATGTATCGTTCACCCGGTCGATCATGGTCCGCACCGATCCAACCTCGGCCTGGCGGATCGACCGGGTGGCCTCCACATCAAGGATCACGCCGTTGTCGGTATCGATCAGGTAGTTGGTGGAATAGGCAAAGTAGGCCGGACCTCCCCGAGCCCCGGTCCATTGCGAAGCGGGATCGGAATGGGAGGTGAACTTCGGCTCGACCGGGCTCGCTGCGCCAAAGGCGGCATCATCGAGTGTGTCCAGGTATTCCCTGGCAGCCCGAGGCGCGTCTCCGGGGTCGATGCTGGCGGGGTGCCAGTCCGACTTCGGCGTGGAGTTCTGCCGGTTCGCGTCAGCCTGGATGATGCTGGCGTCCGCGGCGAGGCGCTGGCCGCTGGCCAGGCCCTCCGCGATGCACCGGGCCACCACGGTCTCGAAGAGATGGCGCAACAGGTCGCTGTCGCGGAAGCGGCCATGGCGGTTCTTGGAGAAGGTCGAATGATCCGGCACCGGGACGGTCAGATCGAGGCGGCAGAACCAGCGGTAGGCAAGGTTGAGATGGACCTCCTCGCAGAGCCGGCGCTCGGACCGGATGCCCATGATGTAACCCACCAGAAGCATGCGGATCATTAGTTCCGGATCAACCGACGGCCGTCCGGTGGAGCTGTAGAATGGCGCCAGGTGCTGCCGGATGCTGGCCAGGTCGACGAATTGATCAACCGATCTGAGCATGTGGTCCGGCGGAACGTGCGTTTCGATCGAGAACTCGTAGAAGAGAGCGCTTTGCGCTTCCTGCCGGGACCCCATCATCGCCGTTCACCTCAAGCTGCCGCAGCCAAATTGAATCAGCGGCCAGCCCTTCAGGCAAGCCGAGTTTTTCAACGGAATACGCCGGTTCTGGGAGTTCGGAGGGCTGACCGGGCGTTGAGCCACCGTTGCGACGAAAAGAACGAGACGGCGATTGAATGGATCGAACAACTCGAAGGCCATGCCCCGGTTTTGCTTTTCGGGCGTTGGGCGCTTGCCGTCGAGGGGACCAGACCGGCGGGCGAGGCCGGGCGTCCGGGCGTCCGGTCGTGCTGGCGCGCACGGGCCGGACCAATGGTGAGGTGGCGCAGAATGCGCAATTGGTTCGCGCGGGGCTCGAAGAGATTGCGACCCGTTTGATGGATGTTGGCCACCACCCAGTCTTCCTCACCGGCATCGCTTTCGCGGGCACCCATGTTCCAAAGGAAATCCTGCGCTCAGCCCTTTTCGGAAAACCGCCCAACCTTTCGACCGCGCCTTCGGCTTTTGAGCATCGAAACGCGGAAGCCAATCTGATCCTTTCAGAGATTTCCGAAGGGTATGGCGCCTCGTTGATCGATACCTCATTCGTATTTTGCCGGACAGTCTGCCTGACCGCGATCAACGGGCGCCCCATCTATCGCGACGATGATCATCTGAGCGTTTTCGGGGCGACCTTTCTTGTCGAGGGGATTAGCGAGCAGATCAAGGCCAACCTCGACGAGCAGACCGCGGTTGGTGAGCCGAAGTAGTGTCCGCGCTTGGCGGCGGCAGCGCCATCGGGATGCGATTGAGCGGCGTTGGCATGGTCAATGCAGGCGCGCGTTGTGAACAGGGATCCGCAAGGGGCAGCGTAAAAGTCGTGCCCATTGGCCACATCGTTCGCCTCTGGCCCCTCGCGATCTGACCCGGTCAGCTTTCCGAGGCGACGAAAAGGTCGGGCAGCAGCGGCTCGCCGGGGTCTACGGCATAGCCCGAGAAATCCGCAACGCCCTGCGCGCGCAGGACCTCCTCGTCGATGAAAAAATTGCCGCTGCAGGACCTCGCGGGACGGGTCAGGATCGCATGGGCGGCATCGGCAACGATCTGTGGCGTCCGGCAGTTCCTTGACTGGACCGCGCCGCCAAGCATGGCAAGCGCCGCGGTGTCGATGACAGTGCGGGGCCAGAGCGCGTTTGCGGCGATGCCGAAGCTGCGGAACTCCTCGGCCCAGCCGAGCACGCACAGGCTCATCCCCATCTTCGAGATCGTGTAGGCCACATGCGGGCCGTACCAGGCCGGATCGAGCGAGGGCGGCGGCGAGAGCGTCAGCACATGCGGGTTCGCGGCGTTCTTCAGCGCCGGCAGGCAGGCGCGGGTGACCGCGAAGGTGCCGCGCATGTTGACCTGCATCATCAGGTCGAACCGTTTCATCTCGGTGTCGGGGGTGGGCGTCAGGGAGATCGCGCTGGCGTTGTTGACCACGATGTCGATGCCGCCGAAATGATCCTCGGCCTTGCGCGCGGCCTCGGCCACCGCCGCGTCGTCGCGGATGTCGAGCTGCAGCGGCAGGGCGCGCCCGCCGTGCGCCTCGACCTCCGCCGCGGCCTCCTCGATGGTGCCGGGCAGGCGGGGATGCGGGGTGACCGTCTTGGCCGCCAGCACCACGTTGGCGCCGTCACGCGCGGCGCGCAGCGCGATGGCCCGGCCGATGCCGCGGCTGCCGCCGCTGATGAAGAGTGTCTTGCCGCTCAAGGTGTCCATTCCGCTCACTCCCTTTCGCCCTGTCTCTCAATGGAGGTCATTCTTGCGCCGCCCGGCCCATCAGGCAAAGCCGTGCTGCCGATTTCCTGCGCGCTGCCCGGTGACCGGCTGCGCAGGGTCTGAGTGAGACGCGGGAAGGGGGGCCGTCGTGCCTTCCCGCGGTCGGCTCTCCGCTCAGAAAGCCGCCTCGTCCAGCGCCATAAGGCTCTGGCTGCCGGCCATGATCTGGGACAGCAACGCGCCGGTCTGAGGCAGCACCCGTTCCATGTAGAACCGCGCCGTCACCTGCTTGGCGGCATAGAAGCCGTCGGCATCGCCGGTTTCCCGGCTCTTGGTCATCGCGGTCTCGGCCATGCGGGCCCAGAGATAGCCGAGCGCCGTCAGGCCAAAGAGCCGCATGTAGTCTGTCGCCGCCGCCCCGGCCTCGTCCGGGTTGGCAAGCCCCCTCTGGGCAACGGTGCCGGTTGCGGTCTGCAAGCGGCCAAAGGCCTTGGCGAGCGGCGCGATGTAGGGCGCCATCTCGGGGTTCTCGGCGTGGCCTTCGATGTACTCCGCCACCGGGTGGAAGAACCGCCGCAGGTACCGCCCGCCGTTTGCTCCCAGCTTGCGCCCCACGAGGTCGAGCGCCTGAATGCCGTTGGTGCCTTCGTAGATCTGCGTGATGCGGGCATCGCGGACGTATTGCTCCATGCCGTGCTCGCGGATGTAGCCGTGGCCACCCAGCACCTGCATCCCGAGGTTGGCATTCTCGAAGCCGAGGTCGGTGAACAGTGCCTTCACGATCGGCGTCATCAGTGCCACGAAATCCTCGGAGGCCTTGCGCACCTCCGGCTCGGGGTGATGGGTGGATTTGTCGAGCTCCTTTGCCACCCAGACCGCCATCGCCCGGCAACCCTCGGTCGTGGCGCGCTGCAGCAGCATCCGGCGCACGTCGGGATGCACGATGATCGGATCGGCGGGCTTGTCGGGGGCCTTGGTGCCGGTGAGCGAGCGGCCCTGCAGGCGCTCGCGGGCATAGGCGACGGAGCCCTGATAGGCGGCCTCGGCCAGTCCCTGCCCCTGACCGCCCACGGCGAGCCGTTCGTTGTTCATCATGGTGAACATCGCCTGCAGGCCCTTGTGCGGCGCGCCGACGAGCCAGCCCTGCGCGCCGTCGAAGTTCATCACGCAGGTCGACGAGGCCTTGATCCCCATCTTATGCTCGATGCCGGAGCACATCACGCCGTTGCGCTCTCCCGGGGTGCCCTCGGGGGTGGGCAAGAACTTCGGCACAAGAAAGAGGCTGATCCCGCGCGAGCCCTTGGGGGCACCCGGCAGCCGCGCCAGCACGAGGTGGATGATGTTCTCGGTCAGGTCATGCTCGCCGGCGGAGATGAAGATCTTGGTGCCGGTGATGCGGAAGCTGCCATCCTCCTGCGGCTCGGCCTTGGTGCGCAGAAGCCCCAGATCGGTGCCGCAATGCGGCTCGGTCAGGCACATGGTGCCAGACCATGTGCCATCGACCAGCTTTGGCAGGTAGGCCTGCTTCAGTTCGTCCGGGCCGTGGCTGTGCAGCGCCAGATAGGCGCCGTGCGACAGGCCGGGATACATGCCGAACGACAGGTTCGCCGAGCAGATCATCTCGGTCACCAGCACGTCGGCGGCAGCGGGCAGACCCTGCCCGCCATAGGCCGGGTCGCAAGTGATCGCCGTCCAGCCGCCCTCACGGAACTGGCGGTAGGCCTCGGGGAAGCCGGCGGGGGTGCGGACGATGCCGTTTTCGATTCCTTCGTTGCAGCCTTCACCCTCTGATCAGGTCACTGTTCCGTCCGTGTCCCGGCTTCTGGTTGTCGCGCATTGGTCGAGACGCTATCGGGCGGCTTGCAGCCGTCGCGCCCACGCATGCGGGCCGGCGCTCCAGACCCGCCACTTTTGTGAGGCCGCATGCTCAGACCATCCCTCGCTGCAATCATGGCGGCCGTCATCACCGGTTCTGCGTTCGCCGATGTCACACCGCAAGCACAGCGGCTCGCCGAGCTTGGCATTGCTGCTTCCACGGCATTCCCCGGCTATGCTTCGCTCTGCGAGCTCGAGGCTCGGATTCGTGACGTCAATGTCCCGCGCAGTCCCGGCACACAGCGCAGCGCAGCCTCGCGGAGCGCCCGAGAGACAGCCCCACCCGAACCAGTTCCGCCGACTCAGGTCTTCGACAATCTCTGGTTTCTCGGAACGCCGTCGGTGACCGCATGGCTTTATGGAACCGACGATGGCTACGTCCTGATTGACGGGCTGAACAGCGATGAAGAGGCCAAGGAGATCATTCTTGGCGGCATGGCGACTCTCGGCCTTGATCCCGCCGGCATTCAGGCTGTTCTGGTGACCCATGGGCATGGCGATCACTATGGCGGCACGGATTTCATCGCGCAAACTTGGGGTCGAGGTGCTGATGTCGGCGCAAGACTGGGATCTTGTGGAGCGGCTCGGGACGCATCCGCCCTTTGGCCCACCGCCGGAGCGTGGCGGTGTCGTGACCGATGGGGAGACCCTCCATTCGGCGGCTCGAAGCTGACGATACACCTGACCCCTGGGCATACCCCTGGCACCGTGTCGCCGGTGTTCGAGGTCACCGATGGCGAAAAACGCATGTGGCCATCCTGTGGGGCGGAACCGGCTTCAACTTCGGCCAGACCCGGTGAAAATTCGAAACCTACGCGGAATCTGCCGCCAGAATGGCTCGGATTTCAGAGCAGGCAGGGGTCGACGTGGTTCTGTCCGGTCACCCTCGGCGGGATGGAACTCTGCCCCGGCTCGCGGCGCTGACAGAGCGGACCGAGGATCACCCGCATCCTTGCGTGCGCGGGTCCGGCAGTCTTGACGTGTTCACGGTTCTCGAGAACTGCGCTCGGGCCCAGGCCGAGCGCTTTTCCGTCCCGGATGAAGAGTGACTTTGGTTTCTGCGACGGTTCATTGCTTTGGTGGGGCAGCTTGCGTTTGTAGGCCTACGACAGTCTGGCCACTGTAGCCTGCGTCTTCTCATGTCGCTCGCGGGGGCTGCAAACGCATTCAGCCATCGATAACCTTAAGTTCAAAAGCGCTTCTTCGCCACCTAAACGCGGCAACAAGAGACAAACATAATTTGGCCTTATACGAGGGTTGAGGGAAATGGCCCAATTATCTCCCCTGAGCGCTCTTTCTCTATCGCATGGCGTGGCACCTGCGTGTGGCGTAAGCACCATCCGCGGTGACCTTGCCGAGTTCCACGTCAGCGGGGATTTGGTCAAGAAGCTCGGGCAGCATGGGCGAGTCGCCGATGTTGCTTCCGGTGATCTCGATGGCTCGGATCTCCATCGTCCGTTCGTCGACGCCGATGTGGAGCTTGCGCCAAAGCCGGCGTTTCGCGCCGCCATGCTTGCGGGCGTGCCATTCGCCTTCGCCCTCCGCCTTGATGCAGGTGCTGTCGATCAGCAGGTTCAGCGGCCCCTGCGAGCCACGGTAGGGTATGGTGACGGCTAGCGTCTTCTGTCGTCGGCTCAGCGTGCTGAAATCCGGCACCTTCCAGTCGAGGCCGACGAGCCGCAGAAGGCTCTCCACGAGCCCGGGCGTCTGCCGGAGCGCCATGCCGAAAAGCACCTTCATCGTCAGGCATGTCTGGATCGCGGCATCGCTATACTCTGGTTGCTTGCCTCTCTTGTGTAGGCGGCGGCACCCAGGCCATGTCCGGGTCGCACCAGCTCGTAAGGGAGCCGCGCCGCTTCAGCGCTTTGTTGTAGGCCGGCCAGTTCTTGGTCTTGTAGTTCGGTGGGATGGGTCTGCTCATGCAGACCAGCTACCACCCTGAATTTGCTGGACGAATCCCTTAACCGGCCTTAACGCAACAAAGCCTCTTGACGCGAATCCCTTTAGATGCTGGTAATGGGAACGTTCTCTGAGAACGTTCCCATTACGCGGAACGACCTCGGGGGCGCAGGGAGGAGACCACCATGTTCGACGATCGGCCCGAGCCTTCGGGAGCCGAGCCCGGTGCGGAGCGCGCCGCGCTGAGCGCTGCAGGATTGCACAAGACATATGGCGCAACCGTGGCGCTGGAGCACGCCGACATCTCGCTCGCGGCGGGGAAGGTTCACGCACTGCTGGGTGAGAACGGCGCGGGCAAATCCACGCTCGTGCGCATCCTGACCGGTGCCGTCGCGCCCGACGCGGGCACCATGCTGCTGAGTGGCACGCCCTACGCGCCGCAGTCGCTGCTCAATGCCCGCACCCGCATGGTCGCCACCGCCTTCCAGGAACTGAGCCTCGTTCCCAACCTCAGCGTCGCGCAGAACCTGCTGCTGCCCGATCTCCCGCGCGCCTTCGCTGGCATGGTCTCGACGCGGCGCACGCTCGAGGCCGGGGCCGAGATCCTCGCCCGCCACGGGCTCGAGCGGATCGACCCCGCCGCCGAGGTTGCCAAGCTGGCGCTCGCCGACCGGCAGCGCATCGAGATCACCCGCGCCATCGACAACGCGGGGCAGGTGCTGATCCTTGACGAGCCCACCGCCTCGCTCGCGGAAACCGACTGGCTGTTCGACCAGATCCGGCAGGCGACTCGGCGCGGGGTAGCGGTGCTCTACATCTCGCACCGGCTTGCAGAGGTCCGCGAGATCTGCACCGAGGCCACCGTGCTGCGCAACGGCACGACCATCGCCTCGGTCGACCTCGGCGATGCGTCCGACGGCGACATCTTCGAGATGATGGTGGGCCGGAAATCCGCGCATGAGCGCAAGCCGCGTGCCAAGCGGCCCGCGTCGGACGCGCCGGCGCGACTGGCGGTCAGCGGGCTGTCGGGGCACGACCTGCATGACATGAGTTTCGACCTGCGGCCCGGCGAGATACTCGGGGTCGCGGCGCTCGAGGGGCAGGGGCAGCAAGAGTTGTTCCGGATGCTCGCGGGCCTTGAAAGCCCGCATTCCGGCCGCATCGAGGTGGACGGCACGCCGGTGAAACTGTCCGGGCCGCGCGACGCGCTGAAGACCGGCAGCGGCATCGCCTACCTGCCCGAAGAGCGCAAAACCGAGGGCATCCTCTCCGGCCTCAGCGCCGCCACCAACGTTGTGCTTCCGGTGATGGGGCAGGCGGCGCGCGGCACGCTGATCTCGCAGGGGCGCGAGATGTCGGTGGCGCAGGCCGCCGCTGACCGCGTCGAAATGAACCCGCGCTACCTGAGCTTTCCCATCGGCGAACTGTCGGGCGGCAACCAGCAGAAGGCACTAATCGCCCGGACCCTCGCCACCGGGGCCAAGACGCTGCTGCTGTTCGACCCGTCGCGCGGCGTCGACGTGGGCACCAAGCAGTCGATCTACACCGCCATCCGCGCCTTTGCCGACGAGGGCGGGGCGGTGCTGTTCTACTCGTCCGAGCTTCCCGAGATCGTCCAGCTCGCCGACCGTTGCCTCGCCTTCTACGGCGGGCGCATCACGCGCCATTTCGAGGCCGCCGAGATCACCGAGCAGTCCCTCGTCGCGGCCATGCTGGGCCACGTCGCCCCGGAGACCACCGAAGGAGTGCCCGCATGACCGACGCACAATTGCAACACCCGACGTTCCATGACAGCCGCCCCGGCCTTGCCACCCGCTTCCTGACTGGTGCCGGGCTGATCGTGATGGTCTACGTGCTGCTCTACGTGCTCTACGCCGTGCAGCAGCCCAAGGCGCTGACCTCCTATTCGATCGCGGCGCTGATCAACAACACCGCGCCGCTGGCACTGGCTGCCGCCGGGCAGGCGATCATCGTCGTCAGCCGGGGCTTCGACCTGTCGGTCGCGGGTGTGATCTCGATCTGCAACGTGGTGCTCGCCGTCTACCCGCTGGAAGGGTCGGGCGGCGCCGCCGTCTCGGTACTGATCTGCCTTGCCATTGGCGCGGCGGTGGGCGTGGTGAACGGCTACCTCGTGGCGGTGCTGAAGCTCCAGTCCATCGCCGCGACGCTTGCCACTATGATCATCTGTCAGGGCATCGCGCTTGTGATCCTCAAGGCACCCGGCGGCTGGGTCGCCGAGTGGATTTCCTACGAGATGACCGACCGGCTGTGGGGCGTGATCCCGGTGTCGGGGCTGGTGCTCGGGGTGGTGCTGCTGATCTGGATGGTGCTGCGGCGCTCGCCCTTCGGCATCTCGCTCTACGCCATCGGGGCCGACGAGATCTCGGCCGCGCTGTCGGGCATCAACACCACCCGCGTGCGGCTGGTGGCGCATGTGGTGGCGGGCTGCGCCTACGGGCTCGCGGGTTTCATGCTCAGCGCCCAGACCGCAACCGGCAACCCGTCGTCGGGCACGCCGCTTCTGATGCTGACCTTCGCGGCGGTGGCGCTCGGCGGTACCTCGCTGTCTGGCGGTCGCGGCGGTGTCTTCGCCACGATGATGGGCGCGGCCACGCTCACGCTTCTGCAAAAGGTGCTGTTCTCGGCCGGGATCGCGTCGTTCTACACCGGCATGTTCCAGGGCGCGGTGCTGATCCTCGCCGTTGTCTTCAGCGCATTTCTCGTTCGCCTCGGAGACCGCAAATGACCGCCACAAGCAAGACCGCCACCCCCGAGACCGGCTTCACCCAGACCGGAGACACGCGCGGCAGTGCCAAGCTCACCCGCGAGACCGTCAGCACCGTCAGCGTCGCGATCCTGTGCGTACTCCTGCTGCTGAGCGCGCGGCTCATCAACCCCGCGCTTGGTTCGTGGTCGCAGGTGGAAACCGTGCTGGTGTTGGGCTTCTTCCTCGTGGTGCTGTCCTTCGGTCAAGGTGTGGTGATCCTGACCGGCGGGCTCGACCTGTCGCTGCCCGCGACGATCACCATGGGCGGTATCCTCGCGACAAGCTGGGTGGGTGCCGGTAACCCCGGAGAATGGTACTTGCTGCCCGGCGTGCTGGGGGCCTGCGGGCTCGTGGGGCTGGCCACCGGCGCGGGCGTCCTCTGGCTGCGCGTGCCGCCGTTCATCATGAGCATGGCGATGTCGATCATCGTGGCCTCTGGGCTGCTGGGCTACACCCGCGGCACGCCGCGCGGCGCCGCGCCCGACGCCGCCGTCGCGCTGATGAAGAGCCAAGTTCTCGGCCTGCCGACGCCGGTCGTTGCGCTCGTGATCTTCGCCGTCGCGGGCTGGCTGTTCCAGAGCCGCACCGTCTACGGCCGCTACCTCTACGCCGTCGGCACCAACGTCGACGCGGCGCGCAACGCCGGTGTTCCGGTCGCGCTGGTGCGCATCCTGCCCTACGTCATCAGCGCCGTCTGCGCCGGCTTCGTCGGCATCGCGCTGGTCGGCTACTCGAACGGCGCCACGCTGCGCATGGGCGACGACTACCTGCTGCCCTCGATTGCCGCCGTGGTGATCGGCGGCTCGTCGATCCTCGGCGGGCGGGGCACCTTCCTCGGGACCGTGGGCGGCGCGCTGCTGCTCACCATCCTCGGTACCATCATCTCGGCGCTAGGGCTCGAGTTCGGCCTGCGCACGATCATCGAGGGATCCATCATTCTCGCGGCGCTTCTGCTGCTGCGCGAGGAGCTTTTCCAGAAACTGCGCGGTCTCGGTCGCTGAGGACCGGGCGCGCGCAAAGTCAGGGCTTGTCAGGAGGAGAGACAACATGAAGACGACTGCACTGAAGACGACGGCGGCGGGGCTCGCGCTCACGGCGGCCACGCTGGGGCTCTCGAACGCGGCGCAGGCCCAGGAGAAGTTCAAGGTCTACCTGAGCCTGTCCTACTCCGGGAACGCCTGGCAGTCCGAGGCGGCGAACATCGTCAAAGCGCTGGCGCAGACGCCGCCCTACGACGAGATGGTCGAGCTCGAAGAGGTGATCTCGGGCACCGACCCGCAGGCACAGATCTCAGCCTACGAGAGCATGATTGACGAGGGCGCGGACGCCATCATCAGCTTCCCGATTTCCTCGACCGCGCTCAACCGCACGATCAATCGCGGCTGTGAGGAGGGCGTGCTGTTCTTCATGTATGATGCCACGGTGACCGAGAGCTGCGCCTACAACGTCAGCTACCTTTCGGCGGGCTTCGGCGAGAACACCGCGCAGGCGCTGGTCAACGAGCTGGGCGGCGAGGGCAAGATCTTCCTTTCGCGCGGCGTGCCCGGCAACTCGGTCGACCAGCGTCACACCGACGGCGCGATGCATATCTTCGACCAGTATCCCGGGATCGAGGTGGTCGCGGAATACTATTCCTACTGGGACGACCGGACCACGCAGCAGGAAACAGCCAAGGCATTGACCGCGCATCCCGACGTTGACGGCATCTGGGCGCAGGCCGGCGAATACGGCGCGATCCAGGCGATGCTCGACGCGGGCGACCGGCTGGTGCCGATGACCGGCGAGAACTCGGCAGGCTTCCGTCTCGCGCTGGCCGACCCGAAGATGCAGGAGAAGGGCCTCGCAGGCGTTTCGGCGGGCTCGCCGCCGGCGCAATCGGGTTATGCCTTCAAGTTGGCGATGGAGATCCTCACCGGCAAGCGCGAGCTCGAGCCGATGAACATCGAGTATCCGCTGCCCTGGGTGCCGGCGGACGCGGTGAAGGTCTGCGAGGGCGACAGCTACGAGAGCGGCTGCAACGTCTTCCCGCCGAGCAAGGTGCCCACCTCCTTCGTCTCCGAGGTGCTGAACCCCCAACTGCTGCCCGAGGTCAACGTGGAGTCGGCGCTGAACGGCACGGCGGTCGAGGGCGCCGAGATCCAGCCGTTGCCCGCCGAGGTGACCGAGGCGGCCAACGAGCCGGGCATAAACTGCACCCGCTGCGACGCGCCCGAGGATCTCTACAAGCTGACCAAGGTCGAGGCGACGGTTCAGCCGTAAGTCATGCCATCGGCGCCCGCTCTCCGGCGGCGGGCGCCATTGTACGCCATCGCGGCGACCGCAAGCCGTTGGACTCCGCGCCGACATCAGGAACACTCGCTTTTTAGGCAGATAACGGAAAAATGGAAAAGACGATGCCTAGGACAAAGCGCAGCCGGATCACGGTGAAGGATCTCGCCAGGGATCTCGGCATGTCGGTGTCAACCGTCTCGCGGGCCTTCTACCCCGATGCGGTTATCGCCGAGGCGACCCGAAAGATCGTGCTGGAGCGCGCGCAAGAGATCGGCTACCGGCCCAACCCTTTCGCCCAGAGTCTCATCACCAAGAAGACCCAGATCGTCGGGATGGTGGTCTCGGATCTGACCAACCCGTTCTACCCCGAGGTAATGACCCGTCTCACGAGCCTGCTGCAGAAGCAGGGGATGAACGTCATGCTGGCCTCGGCCGAGCAGGCCGACGGCACCGACGAGGCGGTCGACCTGCTGCTGAGCTACCAGCCCGACCTGATGATCGTGCTGGCGACGAACCTGAAATCCCACGCCCGTGACCGCTGCGAGGCCGCCGGCGCGCCGGTCATCTTCTTCAACCGGCTCTCCGAGGACGGGCTGGGCTACGGCATCTCCTGCGACAACGTTGCGGGCGGTCGCCTCGCCGCAGATTATCTCGCCGACCTCGGCCACCGCGAGCTGCTCTATGTCTCGGCTTTCCCCGATGCCTCGACGAACGTCGAGCGGCATCAGGGCTTCTGCGAGGAAGCCACCCGGCGCGGACTTGCCACGCCCCAGGTGATCGAGGCCGGGCGCTTCACCTACGAGGCCGGCTACGAGGCCGGGCTTGCCGTCAAGGACCTGCCGCGCCGCCCCGACGGGGTGCTCTGTGCGAACGACATCGTGGCCATCGGCTTCATCGAGGGCGTGCAGGAGCGCATCGGGCTAAAGGTGCCCGAGGACATTTCGGTGGTGGGATACGACGACATCGCCATGGCCGGCTGGCCGTCGCACCGGCTGACCACCATCGCGCAGCCGCTCGCGAAGATGATGGATGCGACCGTGAAGCTCGCCTCGGATCTGGCGACCTCGGCGGACGTCGCGCAGCGCATCCTGCACATCCCGCCCGGCAGGCTTGTCGAGCGCAACACCGTCATGGACCGGAGGAGGGCCGATGACTGACCAGACCCATCTTTTCACGCGGCTCGCGCAGTCGCACAAACCCGACTGCGCGCTGTCGCTCGCCGGGCCGCTGCCCGAGACGGTGGCGTCGCCAGACGAGCTCGCGGTCACGCTCGGATCGGACGCGGTGGCGCGCTACGCCGCCGCCTGCCGTCCGGTCTACGAGGACCTGCGCCGCATCATCGGTCAGATCTCGGGGCTGGTGATCCTCGCGCAGCTCACCGCGCAGCGCCAGGTCACCGACCTGCCGGAATACGCCGCCTGCGAGGCGCGGGCGGCACAGGCCGGCGACCGGCTGGGGGCGCTGAAGGTGCCCCCCGGGACGGAGGCGCACAAGGCACAGCTCGATGCCGCGCTGCGATTTTCGCGCCTTGCGCTGGGAACGTTCTCACAGGCAAGGGGCGGCGAGGCGCTCGCCGGAGATCTCGACCGCGCCGGGCTGCTCGTCAAACGCGCCTACGCCCATCTCCGCGCCGCCAGCGCCGCGAAGGCCGGGCTCGAGATGGTCGACCTGTCACAGGCCTGCTGCTGCAGTGGCCAGCAGCCGAGCCGCTAAAACAACATCTGTTCCACGGAGGAGAAGAATGGCTGACTATTCCATCTGGGTGCTCGAGTACAGCTACGTGCCGAATTACCACAAGAGCGGCGTTCTCTACGGCGCGCACAACGAAGGCTACGTGAAGCTTCCCTACTGCTACGTCGTCATCAAGGGCCGCGATCATGTCGCCATGGTCGACGTGGGCTACAACGATAAGGACTACGGCAAGACCCTCGGCGACCGCTTCGGCGTTGAGAACTGGCGCGACCCTAAGACCGTGCTGGCCGAGGTCGGCGTGACCCCGGAAGAGGTCGACACCTGCTTCATCACCCATGCTCACTTTGATCACTTCGGCAACGTCGAGGACTTCCCGAACACGAAATTTTACATCCAGGAGCGCGAGATCTCGAAGTGGGTCTGGGCGATGTCACTGCCCGACCGAATGCGCTGGATGATGGTCGCGGTCGACCCCGGCGACATCGTGCGCGGTGTGGATCTTGCCCGCGACAAGCGGCTGGTGACCGTCGACGGCGCGGTCGAGGACGTGCTTCCGGGCATCGACCTGCACGCCGCGCCCGACAGCCACACCTGGGGCTCTATGTGGGTCACCGTGCGCAACGACGGCAAGAAACAGTCCGACGACACCTGGGTTCTGGCCGGCGACCTCGTCTACCAGTTCGACAACATCACCAACGACGGCTCGGTCGTCGATGTCGAGGAGATGTATACCCCGGTCGGTCTCGCCGTCGGCAGCCAGACGAACCTGATCCTCGCCACCGAGGAGATGATGTCGCAGGCGGGCTACGAGGCGCGCCGCGTGATCCCGATCCACGAGGAGCGGCTGAACGACACCTTCCCGTCGCGGACCTCGAAAGAGGGCCTGCGGATCACCGAGATCTGCCTTGCCGACGGTGAAAGCTCGAAGGTGTCCTAATGACCGACAACAAAACCATCGCCATCGTCGGTGCGGGCCTCGTGGGCTCTGGCTGGGCGCTCGTCTTCGCCCGCGCGGGCTATACCGTCCGCGCCTACGACCCCTCGGAAGAGGTGCGCGGGCGCATCCTGCCGTGGGCGAAGGAAAGCTGTGCCGACCTCCAGGAGGTCGGTCTGGTGGATGACCCCGAGAGCGTGCTGGCGCGGCTCAGCGTGCATGACACGCTGGCCGCGGCGGTCGAGGACGCCTTCTACGTACAGGAGTCGGTGTTCGAGACGGTCAAAGCCAAAACCGCCGTCAGCCGCGAGCTCGACGCTGCCATCGGCCCGGCCACGCTGGTCGGCTCGTCCTCGTCGGGTATCCCCGCCTCGCGTTTCACCGAGGGCTGCAGCAATCGCGACCGCTACATGATCGCCCACCCGGTGAACCCGCCGCATCTCGTGCCGGTGGTCGAGATCGTGCCCGCGCCCTGGACCGCGGCCGAGGGGGTCGAGCAGGTCGCCGACCTCATGCGCGCGGTCGGGCAGGTGCCCGTGCACCTCACGCGCGAGATCGACGGCTTCGTGCTGAACCGTCTTCAGGGCGTGCTGCTGAACGAGGCCTGGGCACTCTACGAGGACGGCATCGCGAGCCTTGCCGACATCGACGCGACCATCGCGCACGGTCTCGGCCTGCGTTGGTCGTTCATGGGGCCGTTCGAGACCATCGACCTCAACGCGCCCGGCGGCATCGAGGATTACGCCGTCCGGCTGCGCGGTCTCTATTCCGGGATGGTGCGCACGCCGCCGCGCGGCCCCTGGCCCGACGGGGTCATCGCCAAGGCCACCGAGGAACGCCGCGCTGCGCTTCCCGCCGAGGATCTCGCCGAGCGCCGGGCCTGGCGCGACGCCAAGCTCTCGCGCCTCGTGGCCCTCAAGACATCGCAGGGGCTAACCGGGTGACCGCGTCGGCCTGCTTCCCCATTCTCCGACTTCGAAAGGAAACACCATGTCAGTGACTTATCTCAAACGTGGCATGCCCGAGGCCGACCGGGCCGAGGACGACGCCAAGACCCGCGGCATCGTGGAATCCACCCTCAAAGACATCGAGGCCCGCGGTGATGTCGCGGTGCGCGAGTTGTCGGAGAAATTCGACAGCTACACGCCCGAGAGCTTCCGCCTCAGCAAGCGTGAGATCGACGATCTGATCGGCCAGCTCTCCGAGCGCGAGGTCGCCGACATCAGGTTCGCGCAGGAGCAGGTGCGCAACTTCGCGCAGGCGCAGCGCGACACCATGCTCGATCTCGAGGTCGAGACGATGCCGGGCGTCATCCTCGGGCACAAGAACATCCCCGTGCAGTCGGTGGGCTGCTACGTGCCCGGCGGCAAGTTCCCGATGGTCGCCTCGGCGCACATGTCGGTGGCCACCGCATCGGTTGCGGAGGTGCCGCGCATCATCGCCTGCACGCCGCCATTCCAGGGCAAGCCCAACCCGGCGGTGATCGCCGCCATGCACTTCGGCGGTGCCCACGAGATCTACGTGCTAGGCGGTATCCAGGCCATCGGCGCCATGGCCATCGGCACCGAGACCATCGAGCCGGTGCACATGCTGGTCGGCCCCGGCAACGCCTTCGTGGCCGAGGCCAAGCGCCAGCTCTTCGGTCGCGTCGGCATCGACCTCTTCGCCGGACCGACCGAGACCATGGTGATCGCCGACGAGACCGTCGACGCCGAGCTCTGCGCCACCGATCTGCTGGGGCAGGCCGAGCATGGCTACAACTCACCCGCCGTGCTGGTGACCAACTCACGCAAGCTTGCCGAGGACACCCTCACCGAGATCGACCGGCTGCTCGAGATCCTGCCCACCGCCGGCACCGCCAGGATGAGCTGGCAGGACTACGGCGAGGTCATCGTCTGCGACAGCTACGACGAGATGCTCGACGTGGCCAACGACATCGCCTCGGAGCACGTACAGGTGATGACCGACCGCGATGACTGGTTCCTCGAGAAGATGCACTCCTACGGGGCATTGTTCCTCGGGGCGCGGACCAACGTCGCCAACGGCGACAAGGTGATCGGTACCAACCACACGCTGCCCACCAAGAAGGCGGGCCGCTATACCGGCGGGCTCTGGGTCGGCAAGTTTCTCAAGACCCACAGCTACCAGAAGGTGACCACCGACGAAGCCGCGACGCTGATCGGCGAATACGGCTCGCGCCTGTGCATGCTCGAGGGCTTCGTGGGCCACGCCGAGCAGTGCAACATCCGGGTGCGCCGCTACGGTGGTCAGAACGTGCCCTTCGGCGAGGCGGCTCCCTATCGCGAGGCGGCGGAATGATGGCCATGCTGCCCGATTTCCGGCTCGACGGCAGGCGTGCGCTGGTGAGCGGCGCGGGGCGGGGCATCGGCCTCGCCATCGCGCAGGCCTACGCGGAAGCGGGGGCGGAGGTGACCCTTTGCGCCCGCACCGCGCCCGAGATCGAGGCCGCGGCGGCAGAGCTGCGCGCCGACGGTCTCGCCGCCGAGGCGCTGGCGCTCGACGTGACCGACATCGCCGCCTTCGAGACGGCGGTCGAGGCACGCGCGCCCTTCGACGTCTTCGTCAACAACGCCGGCACGAACCGTCCGAAGCCGCTCTCCGAAGTTACCGAGGAGGATTACGACGCCGTCTTGGGGCTGAACCTCAAGGCCGCGATGTTCTGCGCCCGTGCGGTCACCCGGCGCATGGTGGCGGCGGGGCAGGGCGGCTCGGTCATCAACATGTCCTCGCAGATGGGACATGTTGGGGCCCGTGACCGGACGCTCTACTGCGCATCGAAATGGGCCATCGAGGGCTTTACCAAGGCGCTCGCGGTCGAACTCGGCGAGCATGGCATCCGGGTCAATACGATCTGCCCGACCTTCATCGAGACCCCGATGACCAAGCCCTTCTTCGAGAACCGCGCCTTTCGCGCCTCGGTGCAGTCGAAGATCAAGCTCGGGCGCCTCGGGCAGGTGGATGACGTAACCGGCGCGGCGGTGTTTCTTGCCTCCAGCGCCTCCGCGCTGATGACCGGCAGCGCCCTGATGCTCGACGGCGGCTGGACGGCGGACTAGCCTGCCACCTGAGCACCGCAATCCCGCACAGGTTGGTCGAGAGGGGCTGAATCTTCACGAGGCCTGCCGGGTCGTCGTACTGCTTCACTCTGAGTGGAATCCCGCGATCGTCGAGCAGCAGATCGGACGGGTCGATCGAAAAAACAGCCTTTGGGAAGAGCGGATGCACGAGTGGGAGAAGGCGGGGCCCTCGATGATGTAACCGCCCCCCGACGGCATCGCTGTGCCAAGGTGGGATCGAGCGAGCTTCGCTTTGACTGAAGAGAATTTCTTGGCGCAGGGGAGCGGCGCCAAGATCTTCGCCGGGCGCGTCTCTCAGAAGCCCGTCTGCGCGCCGCCGTCGACCGCAAGCACTTGGCCGGTGACGTATTTCGCGGCCTGGGAGAGCAAGAAGGTCATGGCCATGCCGATGTCCTCAGGCTCACCGAAGCGATTCATCGGAATCCGTCCCATGATCTTTGCCAGACGTTCGGGGTCGGTGGCCGTGTTCTTGCGCACCATATCGGTGCCGATCCAGCCCGGCGCCACGCCATTGACCCGCACGCCTTCCGGTGCAAGCTCGGTCGCCATCGCACGCACCATGCCAAGCAGCGCGGTCTTGGCGGCCGAATAACCGATTACATGCGGGATGCCGAGGTAGGAGGCCATCGAGGCGGTGAAGAGAATCGAGCCCTTCCCCGAGGCCGTGATCTGCGGCAGGAACGCCCGGCTCAGAGCGAAGGCTCCGGCCACATGCGTTTCCATCACCGAGGAAAAATCCGCGTCGCTCATCTCGGCGATCGGCTTCTTGACGGTGTTGCCCGCGTTGTTGATCAGCGCGCTCACCGGGCCGTAGTCTGCCTCTACGCGCATCGCGAGCGCCTCGGCCTCGCCAAACCGGGTGACGTCATGCACCACCGTCCCGACATTGCCCCCCAGCGCGGTCCGTGCCGCGGCAAGTTTCTCGGCCCGCGTCCCCGAGACGATGACCTCGGCCCCTGCAGCGATAAGGCAGCGTGCCACTCCCATTCCGATGCCGCCGCTACCTCCGGTGAGCAGAACGCGGTGTCCCGCAAGGGAATAGGCGGAGAGATCGAGCGGCATCAGGCGGTCTCCGTCGCGGCGGTGTCCATTTCGATGACGATTTTTGTCACCGAGCCGGGGTCTGCGGCCCAGGCCAGCATCGCCTCGGTCGCCTGTGCGATCCCGGGCATGCTGCTGATAATGAGATCGCAGATGCCGGGCCGAGCGCGGAGGAAGTCGACGACGCGCCGGAAATCGTCGCGGGTCGCACCTCGCGAACCGAAGATCTCGATCTCCTTCATCGGGAACAGCCGAGTCTCGTAGGAGACCTCGGTCTTGGTGTAGCCGACATAGACCACGCGCCCGCAGGAGGAGACCGCATCGACCGCCTGGCGAAAGGTGGCGGCGGCGCCCGCCGCCTCGATGATCACCGTCGGCCCATCGCCACCAGTCAGCTCGGCAAGGCGCTGGACGGTGTCTTCAGCGGCGCCGTCGATCGTCTCGGTCGCGCCAAGTCGGCGGGCGAGGTCGAGCTTGGCATCGGCTACATCAACCGCGATCACCCGCGCGCCGCGCGCCACTGCGCCCAGGAGCACACCGAGGCCGATCATCCCGACGCCGAGCACCGCAACCGTGTCGTCGGCACCGAGGTTGGAACGTTCGACCGCGTGGAAGCCCACCGCGATTGGCTCGATAAGCGCGAGATCGCGCTGCGCGAAGCCGTCGACGGGGATCACATGGGCGGCCGGCACGCAGGCGTAGGAGGCCATCGCGCCCTCGCGCTGCACGCCCATCGTCTGGTTGTTGCGGCAGGCGTTTGGCCGGCCCTTGCGGCAGGCGATACAGGTTCCGCAATTGAAATAGGGCAGCACGGTGCAGGGCTGGCCGGGGCTCAGCCCCTCGACACCCTCACCAAGCGCATCCACTACCGCGGCGATCTCGTGGCCGGGAACTCGCGGGAAGCTGACCATCGGGTTGCGGCCCTGGAAGCTGCTGAGGTCCGAGCCGCAGTAGCCTACGTGGGTGAGCGCCAGTCGCACCTCGCCGGCCGCGGGCGCGGGCTTGGGGCGCTCGACCAGCGAAATCGACGCGGGCGCGTCGATTTGCACGGCCTTCATCATTCCGGCGCCGCTCATGCCACACCGAAACGTTCGAGGGCGTCCGCGCGCAGCGTGGTGCCAGCGCCCGGCTCGCGCGGGACGTCGTACCAGCCGTCGGTGACGCTGACGGGTTCGGCGAAACACTCGCGCAGCCAGGGGATATACTCGAGCATATCGCTCGACGGGTGGCCAATGGCGGTGTGGATGTGCATCTGGCCCATGTCGCCGACGTGGCTGACCACCGGCAGGCCGCGCGCCATGGCCATGTCAGCCACCTGGATCCACGGGGTGACACCGCCGAGCCGCGCCACGTCAGGCTGCGCGTAATGCAACGCCCTGGCGTCGAAGAAGGTCTGGAAGTTATGGGCGAGGTAAAGCTGCTCGCCGAGAGCGATGGGGGTCTGGATAGTCTCGGCCAGCCGCTTGTGGCTGATGACGTCGTCGTACCAGAGCGGCTCTTCGAACCACATCACGTCGCAGTCGGCGAGGTGCCGGCCGAAGCGGATCGCGGTAGGCAGGTCCATGCGGCCGTTGGCGTCGACCGCCAGCGTGACCTTGTTGCCGATCGCTTTGCGTACCGCCTCGAGCCGCTCGATGTCGGTGGCGAGGTTGGGCGAGCCGACCTTGATCTTCACGCCGAGATAACCCTCTTCCTCGACCAGCCGCTTGCAGTCCGAAACCAGCGTCTCGAGAGGCCAGTTCAGCCAGCCACCGTCGGTGTTGTAGGCGAGGATCGGTCGCTCAGCTCCGCCCATGCTCTGCCACAGCGTCTGCTCCGCCGCTTTGGCCTTGATATCCCAGAGCGCCACGTCGATCGCGCCGATGGCGAGATGCGAGATGCCGCCTCGCCCGACCCATTGCACCGGCGGAAAGCGTTCCATCTCGCGGTAGAGGGCGGTGGTCTCCAGCGGGTCGCGGCCGACGATCCAGTCGAAGCAGGTCTCGATGCACTGGGTGATCAGACGGTCCGAGGGCAGGTGGGCATGGGTGCCGGTGTAGCCATAGCCGGTGATCCCCGCGTCGGTTTCGATGATGACCCCCGGGGCGCCCCAGTGGGTGAGCGTGTGGGTGCTGTCCGCAACGCCGTTGCGGGTCACGGGCACGTGCAGGATGAAGGTCTTGAGAGACGTGATTTTCATAGGTCTTTCCACGTTCAGGGGTTCAGCAGGTCGGGCAGCCAGAGGCTGAGCTGCGGGAAATAGGCGAGCAGGAACAGCACGATCACCAGCGGTACGAGGAAGGGCAGCGTGGCGCGCATGCATTGCTCGAAGGGCACCTGCGACACGCGGCTCAGCACGAAGAGCACCATGCCAACGGGCGGTGTCAGCAGGCCCAGCATCAGGTTGAGCACGACAATGATGCCAAGATGCACCGGATCGATGCCCACCGTCTGCGCCACCGGCAGCAAGACCGGCACCAGGATGGTGATCGCGGCGATGGTCTCCATGAAGCAGCCGACCACCAGCACCAGCAGCATGATCAGCAGCAGCACCAGCTCTCGGTTCTGCGTCAGAGCGAGCACCGCGCCGGCGACAGCCTGTGCCGACTGGTTGGCGGTGAGGATCCAGGCGAAGATCGCCGCGCCGGCCACGATCATCATGATCGATGCGGTGGTCTCGAGGCTGTCCATGGTGATGCGGATCAGCGCCTTCGGGGTCAGCGTGCGGTAGACCAGAAGTCCGAGCACCAGCGCGTAGGCCACCGCCGCCACCGCCGCTTCGGTCGGGGTGAACACCCCGGTGCCGATGCCGCCGATGATGATCGCGGGCGTGCAGAGCGGCAGGAAGGCGTGGCGGAAGGTGTGCCAGACATAGCGCGGATCGAAGGCGCGGTCGCGCGGGTAGTGGCGCCGGTGCGAGTACCAGGCGACCATGAGCACCAGCGAGAGCGCCATCAGCAGCCCCGGCACGATCCCTGCGAGGAAAAGATCGCCAATCGAGACCGAGGCGGTGACCCCGTAGAGCACCAGCGGCAGCGAGGGCGGGATGATCGGACCGATGGTCGAGGAGGCGGCGGTGATGCCGACGGCGAAATCGGTCTCGTAGCCGGCGTCGCGCATCGCCTTGATCTCGATATTGCCGAGCCCCCCGGCATCGGCGACGGCGGCGCCGGACATCCCAGAGAAGATCACGCTGGCGCCGACGTTGACGTGACCGAGCCCGCCCGGGGCCCAGCCGGCGACGGCGCGGGCAAAGTCGAAAATGCGCGAGGTGATGCCGCCCGAGTTCATCAGGTTGCCGGCCATGATGAAGAAGGGCACCGCGAGCAGCGAAAAGCTGTTCACCCCGTTGATCATGTAGTTGAGCGCGGCGATCGACGGCAGCCCCTCGAGCAGAATGTAAAGCAGCGAGGAGGCGCCGAGCGCGATCGAGATCGGCGCACCTATGGCAATCAGCAGGGCCAGCGCGGCGAACATCAGAGTCAGGGCCATGTCAGCGCGCTCCCCGGTTGCGCAGGATCTGCCAGGCCACCAGCACCGCGGCCAGGCCGAGTGCGGCGGTGACGATCCAGTAGAAGACGCCGCGCGACAGATCGAGGCTGATCAGCCGCTGTCGGCTCATACGCTCGGCCAGCGCGATGCCGGTCCAGCCGAGCCCGCAGAAGAACACCAGGCTGACAAGGTCACCGATCAGGCGCAGGACGCGGGCGGTCTTCTCGGAGACCCGATCGAGCACGATCTCGAGGTGGATGTGGCTACGCTTGCGCAGGCAGATCAGCGAGCCGGTGAAGGTCAGCACGATCAGCAGGTAGCGGGCGATCTCCTCGGTCCAGCCGATCGACGAGTTGAGCACGTAGCGCGAGAAGAACTGCAGGAAGACCACGGCCATCAGCGCCCAGAAGACGGCGAAAACCGGGTAGTCCCACCAGCGGACGTCGGAGACATCCTCCATCCCGGCGTCCATCTCTCGCACGATGGTCTCGTCGAGCGCGTCAGGTTCGGGCACGGCGTGGGGGTCGCGAGCCTGTTGGCTCGCGTGGGTCTGATGCTGGATCATGGCGGTTCAGCGCCCGATGGCCTGAAGCGCGGTGAAGGTCGCCTCGTCCCAGGGCACGGTGTCGTAATCCGTCAGGTAGGGGGTCACCGCGTCGATGAAGGGCTGGCGGTCGACTTCGTGGACCGAGACGCCCTCGTCCTCGAAGAAGGAAATCAGGTCGGCCTCATTGGCGCGGGTCTCTTCGGTGGCCCAGTCCGCGGCCTCCTGCAGCGCGGTGAAGATCGCGTCGTGGTCCTTTTCCGAGAGCTTCTCGGCAGTGTAGCCCGACATCAGCGTCACCAGCGTCGCGGTGATGTGGCCGGTCAGGCTGATGTCGCTCTGGACCTCGTAGAACTGCGAGGACTGGATCGTCGGCAGCGGGTTCTCCTGTGCGTCGACCGCACCCTGCTGCAGCCCGAGGTAGACCTCGGAGAAGGCCATCGGCGTCGGGTTGGCTCCGGTCGCCTCGGGGAACATCAGGTAGGCCGGGGCATTGGCGACGCGGATCTTCAGCCCTTCCATATCGGAAGGCTTGAGGATCGGCTTGTTCGCCGTGACGTGGCGTTGGCCGTAGTAGGTGCTGGTGACGAACGCGTTGCCGGTCACCTCGGTGTAGGATTCCATCAGCCCCTTCAGAAGATCGCTCTGCCAGAATCCTTCCCAGTGAGCGAAGTCGCGGTAGACGTAGGGGTAGTCCGAGATGGCGATCTCGGGAACCGACTGCGCCATGAAGGCGACGCCGGTGTAGATGAGATCGATCGAGCCAAGAGACAGCGCGTCGTTCAGCGCCTCCTCGTTGCCCAGTGCCGAGGCCGGGAATATGGCCAGCGCGTAACGCCCCTCGGTGGATTCTTCGATCGCGTCCGAGGCCCGCTCCAGGGCCTGATCGAACAGGCTGCCATCGGGATAGACATGGGCGAACTTCAATTCGGTATCGGCCGCGAGTGCCGGAGCGGCAAGAGCGGTGGAGGCCATCAAGGCGATGGCGGTAGCTGTCAATCTCTGTCGGGTCACTGTGTTTTCCTCCCTGGCAAAATGAGTGCCTCTACGAGAGTCGTAGCAACTAATGTATAATGTCGGCAAGATACAAATATGCGGAGACGCATTGCAAAAATCCAACAGAAAGCATTCAATTGAAACCGACAGGAAAGGGCGACTAATCGTATGAAACCAGAGCCGAAACGCCTGCAGGACGTGGTCTACGCTGTGCTGGTCGACAACCTTGCGAGTGGCAAGCTGCGGTCGGGCATGCGTCTGCGAGAGTCCGAATTGGCGCGTCAGTTCACGCTAAGCCGGGTGCCGATTCGCGCTGCGCTGAAGCGGCTCGAGAGCGAGGGCCTGCTGGAGTTCAACGGCCGTCGCGGTTACCGCGTGCTGGGTGATTGCACAGACGCGTGCGACGAGGACGCCCCGGTTCTTGCGATTCCGACCATCGCCCGAGACGGGCTTGAATCTCGCAACTGGCGACAACGGCTCTTCGAGGAGGCGCAGACAGCGATCGCCTCGGCCATGGTGTTTGGCAGCTTCGGCGTCAACGAGAAGGCGATGGCCGAGCATTATGGCGTCAGCCGCAGCGTCGCGCATGAAATCATTACGCGGATGGAGCGCGTCGGGCTGGTGCGGCAGCAGGCCAATGGGCGCTGGCAGGTCGGCCCGATGACCGAGCAGGACGTGCAGGACCACTACACCATGCGCCTGCTGCTCGAGCCGGTGGCTCTGGTCGAGGCGGTTGGCCTTCTGCCGCAAGGGACGGTGGCGCACCAGATTGCCGAGCTCCGGCGTATGCGCGGCGCGGTGTCGGAGGTCGGCGTTCCCGAGCTGTTGCTGATCGAGCAATGGCTGCATCGCGATATCGTGCTGTCCTGCCAGAACCGGATTCTTGCGGATTCCATCGAGCGCAGCCAGCTGCCCCTTATCTCGACGCATATCTCCTTCACCGCGACCCGTTCCGAAGCGTCAGTGTACAGCACGATTGACCAGCACCTGCTTGTACTCGAGGCGCTCCAGGGCGGGTTCGTGCGCGAGGCGGCCGCGGCGCTTGAGCGGCACCTCGAGCAGGCCTGCGACGTTGCGGTCGGACGCGTCAAGAATCTGACGCCCGAAGACCTGCCGGTTGGATTGCCCTTTCTGACGGAGCTGGACTAAGCTCGTTTGGCGTGCCATCCGGACCGCGCCACTCCCGGAAGGGATCCGCGCATCTCAGCACGTCAATAGCCGGGCGACGCCAGATCTTATCCAGCTATTGCCCGACAAGAGAATATGTCGGGTGAGGATTGCCAGTAGGCATGGCGTTGTTGCAGAACTCGGCCGGTGAAGGATTCACATCGGGAATCCATGCGGTTAGACGAACACCATGAGCAAGCCGAAGCCCTCCCGCTACCGCACTACGAACTGGTCCACCTATACCGATGCGCTCAGGATGCGCGGGTCGCTGCTGATCTGGCTGGACAAGGAGATGACCTGGCACGCGCCGCATGAGGGACGCGCGGGGCGCCCGCCGGTCTTTTCGAACGCCGCGATCCAGTTTTGCCTATCGATCAAGGTTCTGTTCAAGCTGCCGCTCAGGCAGACAGCCGGGATGGTCGCGAGCCTCCTGCGCCTTGCTGGGCTGGATTGGCCTATTCCGGACTACTCGACGCTGTGCCGCAGGCAGAAGACCCTGAAGGTGCAGATCCCTTATCGCCGTGCTGGCGGACCGCTGAACCTGCTGGTGGACAGCACGGGCATCAAGTTTCTTGGCGACGGCGAATGGCAGGCCCGGAAGCATGGCGTTCAGGGGCGTCGCCAATGGCGCAAGGTGCATCTGGCGATGGACACTGCCACATCCGACATCCGCGCGGTCGAGTTCACCCCGAGCCGGGAAGGCGACAGCCCCGTCCTGCCGGACCTGCTTGGCCAGATCCCTGAGGACGAGGACATTGGCACCGTGACCGCAGATGGTGCCGACGATACCCGCCGCTGCCACAGCGCCGTCATCGCGCGCGGCGGCACGGCAATCATACCGATCCGAAGGAACGGTCGGGCTTGGAAAGAGGACTGCCCGGCTGCCAAGGCGCGCAACGAAACCCTGCGCGCCACGCGTTATTACGGTCGGGCATTCTGGAAGCGGTGGACCGGATATCACGCCCGCAGCCGCGTGGAAGCCAAGATGCGATGCCTGAAGGCTTTCGGTGAGCGCATCGCTGCGCGGGATCCCGATCGCCAAACCGCCGAAATCCACATCCGGGTCGCCCTTATCAATCGCTTCAACGCGCTCGGCACCGCCGAGGTTGTCCGCGTGGCCTGAGCACCGACGGGAAAGGGCCACTCATACCTCAGGCCGCCGTTCTGCAACAACGCCAACTGGACCACTCAAGTGGGGCAGACAAGTTCTATCACGCGTTCAGTGCCAGAGGACTGCCAGCGATGTGTATTGACGCGCGTCATGCCAAGGCAGCACTCGACATGGCGCCGAACAAGACCGACGCGAAGGATGCTGACGGTCTGGCGCGTCTTGCCGAGGTCGGGTTCTTTCGCGAGGTGCGCGTGAAGGGGTTCGACAGTATGCTAACACGCACGCTCGTCGGGGCACGCAACCAGCTGGTCCGGATGACCACTCAGCTTTCTAACCAGATCCGCGGCGTCATGAAGACGTTCGGCCTGATCGTTCCCGCGGGCAAGGGACGCAAATTCGAGCGGAATGTCCGACACCTTTTCGCCGATCGGACGGAACTCGCTGCCCTCGTTCTGCCGTTGCTGGACGCCTGGCGCAGCATTCGCACGCAGGTGGCGGGCCTCGGAACACGGCTTGTCGCCACCGCACGCCAGAGCACCGATTGCTGCCTTCTGATGTCGATCCCCGGCATCGGCGCGGTCACCGCGACATCCTTCGTCGCTGCCATTGAGGATCCAGCCAACTTCTGGAACTCACGCGCCGTCGGGGCCTGGGTCGGCCTGACAACTCGCCGCTACCAGTCCGGAGAGGTTGATTATGACGGCCATATCTCTCGGCGCGGCGATCGGCATCTGCGCTGGCTGCTCTACGAGGCTGCGGCGATCAGCCTGACCGGCGTCCGGGCCGAAAGCGGCTTGTGTACATGGGGGCTCAGGCTGCACGAAAGGAGCGGCTTCAAGCGCGCCGCTGTTGCGGTGGCCCGCAAACTGGCAGTGATCATGCATGCGATGCTCAAGAACGGCGAGTTTTCGATCCCCAGCCAGGGGTTGCAACCTGACCTCCAGCGGATAGCGTTCGGGTTCCGAACGCTTGAGACGTCCCTGCCGGGACGTGGGCCGAGCCATTCCGTTGATGGGGTTGCACCGTCTTCCGACAGAGTGCGTCATCCACATTGAAGCCTCTTCCCGCGACGCCCAACATGTGGCGACCTATACCGACCGCGGAGACAACCATGCATCCGGCAGGCACGCAATCAGGCGAGCAGGGCTTGACGCGACAATGGTGTTTAGACAACCCCATCAGTTCTGGGCGGAAATCGACAGACATGGCTCTCAGCGCGATCCGCTCAGCTGTGCCCGCACCAGCAGCGCTGCGCCAATAACCGCCAATCGCAGGTCGCCGCGCGCCGAGCCGATCTGCAGCCGTTCGGTCGCAAGCGGCAGGCAGCGTTGGTAGACCCTCTCGCGGATCCCCGCCAACATCGCCTCGCCCGCGCCGGAGAGCGTGCCGCCGATCACCAGCACCTCGGGGTTCAGCATCGCGACGAGATCGGCCGCTACCGTGCCGATGATCCGGCTGCTGGCGTTGACCAGCGCGCGGCACTCGGGCGCGCCCCGGACATAGAGCTGCATAACCTCGCGCGCGTCGCGACAGTCGTGTCCCTGCGCCTGCAGGTCACGTGCCAGCGCCCAGCCCGCCGCATGGGCCTCGATGCAGCCCTGCTTGCCGCAGCGACACAGCCGATGCGGCTCGGGACTGTGCTGAATGTGGCCGATGTCGCCCGAGGTGCCGAAGGCGCCGCGCAGAAGCTGACCGTCGGTGATCATCCCGCAGCCGATCCCGGTGCCTGCCTTGATGAAGACGAAATGCCGGGTCTCGGGCCAGTGCAGCCGCTGCTCGGCGAGGCACATCAGGTTGACGTCGTTGTCCAGCGCCACGGGCATCTTGAGCCGGGTCCGCAAGAGCGCGCGCAGATCGAGTTCTTCCCAGCCGTACATCACCGAGGGCTTGGCGACGCGGCCCTGACGGTAGTCGATCGGGGCGGGCAGGGCGATGCAGAGCCCGGCGACGGGGGCGCTCGCCCGGTCGCCGTTCGCAAGCCGCTCGGCGCAGGCCGCCAGCGCCTCGAGCGTGCGGGCGGGATCGGCGCGCAGGTCGATCTCCAGCAGCGCCTCGTCCAGCACATCAAGATCTAAAGAGAAAAGCGTCACCCGTGCCATCTGCTCGCCGACGTCGATGCCGATGAGGTTGCGATGATGCGGGTTGATCCGCCAGGTGCGCGCCGGTCGTCCGCCGCCCGAGGCGAGGCTGTCACCCTCGGTGATCAGACCGTTCCGGGCCAGCGCCTTGATTCTCTGCCCGGCGGTGACGCGGGACAGGCCGACGTGGGTTTCGATCTCGCGCGCACTGCGCGGAGGCCCGTCGAGCAGCAGGCGGTATATCGGGTCGTGACCGGGATTTTCCATGCTGCTCCATGACCTTACGGCATCCTCGCGAATTTGCCACTTATGATAAGTGATTTACAAAAGTATAGCAATATATGAATCTTTCTTGACAGAAGTTTCCCCATTCTGCCCACTGAACATGCGCAGGGAGGAGCTGCGCATTTTGGGAGGACACTATGAAAACGCTTTTTAGGCTGGGGGCCGCAGGGTCCGCCACGGCCCTGATGCTTGCCGCCCCGGTGGCCCTGATTGCAGGCGCCCCGGCGGCATGGGCTCAGGATGACGACATTCTCGTCGGGCTGATCACCAAGACCGACACCAACCCGTTCTTTGCCAAGATGCGCGTGGGCGCGGCCGCCAAGGCCGAGGAGCTGGGCGTGAAGTTCCAGGCCTTCGCCGGCAAGTACGACGGCGACAACGACACGCAGATCACCGCCATCGAGAACCTCATCGCCGCCGGGGCCGACGGTATCCTGCTGCTGGCCAGCGACACCAAGGCGATCGTGCCGACGGTGCAGAAGGCGCGCGACGCGGGGATCCTCGTCATCGCGCTCGACACCCCGCTGGAGCCGATCGACGCGGCGGATGCGACCTTTGCCACCGACAACTTCCTCGCCGGCGAGATGATCGGTCAATGGGCGCTGAAAACGCTGGGCGAGGAGGCCGCGCAATCGGCCAAGATCGCCTTTCTCGACGCCCACGAGAGCCAGCCCACCGTCGACGTGAAACGGGACCAGGGATTCATGGAAGGCTTCGGCATCGACATCAAGAACCCCGACCGGCGCGACGACGAGGACGATCCGCGGATCGTCGGCCACGAGATGGCGGGCGGCTCCGAGGTCGGTGGCCGCGACGGCATGGAGACGCTGCTGCAGAAGGATTACGACGTCAATGTTGTCTACACGATCAACGAGCCCACCGCCGCAGGTGCCTGGGAAGCGCTGAAGGGCGCGGGCAAAAACGATGGCTCGGTGCTGATCACCTCGGTGGACGGCGGCTGTCCCGGCGTGCGCAACGTGCAGGACGGGGTGATCGGCGCGACGTCGATGCAGTTCCCGCTGCTGATGGCCTCGCTCGGGGTCGAGGCGGTGGTTGCCCATGCCAAGGACGGCACCATGCCGGAACCGTCCGAGGGGCTCGATTTCTACAACACCGGTGTGAAGCTGGTGACCGACAAGCCGGTGGAGGGGCTCGAGTCCATCACCAGCGAAGAGGCGCTCGAGCTCTGCTGGGGCTGAACCTTCGCAAGCGCTTCGACGGGGCCCGCCACGGCGGGCCCGTCGTGACCAACGCAATCCGGGATCCCTGACATGACCAGCAACGACCTGCCGCAGTTCGCCACCCACGACACCCGCCTGTCGCGGCGGGTGATCAACGTGCTGCATGGCAATCCGACGATCATCCCGCTCTTCGTGCTGGTGCTCGGGCTGGCGGTCTTCTCGTCGGTGGTCGGGCAGCGCTTCTTCCACCCGTTCAACCTGTCGCTGGTGCTGCAGCAGGTGACCATCATCGGCACCGTGGCGCTGGCGCAGACGCTGATCATCCTGACCGCCGGGATCGACCTGTCGGTCGGGGCGATCGTGGTGCTGAGCTCGGTCGCCATGGGTCGGCTGGCGATGGACCATGACGTTCCGCCCGGTCTGGCGCTGGCGCTCGGCATCGCGGTCGGCTCGGGCTGCGGTGCGCTCAACGGGTTCTTCGTGACGATGATCCGCCTGCCGCCGTTCATCGTCACCTTGGGCACCTGGAGCGTGTTCAACGCGCTGATCCAGTTCTGGTCGGGCGGCGAGACCATCCGCCAGCAGGAGATCGAGGCCGCCGCGCCGATCCTGCAATGGACCGGCGAGTCGTTGCGCATGGGGGCGGCGCGGCTGACCATCGGCTCGCTGCTTATGCTGCTGCTGGCCGGGCTGCTGTGGTACGTGCTTAACCGCACCGCCTATGGCCGGCACATCTATGCGGTGGGCAACGATCCCAATGCCGCGCGGCTCTCGGGGATCGGCACGCGCAAGGTGCTGTTCACCGTCTATCTCACCGCCGGGGCGATCTGCGGCTTTGCCGGCTGGCTGCTGATCGGGCGCATCGGCGCGATCAGCCCGCTGGGCGGGGCGATGACCAACCTCGACAGCATCACCGCGGTGGTGATTGGCGGTACCAGCCTCTTCGGCGGGCGCGGCTCGATCATCGGCACGCTGATCGGGGCGCTGATCGTCGGCTTCTTCCGCAACGGGCTGGCGCTCGCCGGGCTCGACGTGCTCTGGCAAGAGTTCACCATCGGCTTCCTGATCATCATCGCGGTCTCCTTCGACCAGTGGCTGCGGAGGATCTCCACATGATGGCGCGGCCCGTGACCAATCCCGAGCCGGTGCTGAAGGCGCGCGGGCTGGTCAAATCCTTCGGCCGGGTCGTGGCGATGGACGGCGCCGATTTCGACCTGATGCCGGGAGAGATCCTCGCGGTCATCGGCGACAACGGTGCGGGCAAGTCGACGATGATCTCGGCGCTTGCGGGGGCCGTGCGCCCCGACGCCGGCGAGATCTTCCTCGGCGGCGCGAAGGTCGCCTTCCACAGCCCGATGGACGCGCGGTCGAAGGGTATCGAGACGGTGTTCCAGGGGCTGGCGCTGGCGCCGGCGCTGACCATCGTCGACAAC
Organism: Salipiger sp. ABF4_146; assembly: GCF_056161345.1. Taxonomy (NCBI): domain Bacteria; kingdom Pseudomonadati; phylum Pseudomonadota; class Alphaproteobacteria; order Rhodobacterales; family Roseobacteraceae; genus Salipiger; species Salipiger sp. ABF4_146. The sequence continues at coordinate 42,171 of NZ_JBSWYX010000009.1, forward strand.
CTCTTCCTCGGGCGCGAGTACCGCGTACCGGGGTTGCGCGGCGGGCTCTTCCGGCTGCTCGACCGCGCGCGGATGCGCGAGGAGGCCCGGAAACACCTGTCGGACCTCGGCCTGATGACCATCCAGAACATCGACCAGGTGGTCGAGACGCTCTCGGGCGGGCAGCGGCAGGGCGTCGCCGTGGCGCGCGCCTGCGCCTTCGGCTCGAAGGTGGTGATCCTCGACGAGCCCACCGCGGCGCTCGGCGTGAAGGAAAGCCGCAAGGTGCTCGATCTCATCCGGGACGTGCGCGACCGCGGCATCGCCATCGTGCTGATCTCGCACAACATGCCGCACGTCTTCGAAATCGCCGACCGCGTGCACATCCACCGGCTCGGCCGCCGCGTTGCGGTGGTCCGACCCTCGGAGATGACCATGTCCGACGCCGTGGCGATCATGACCGGCGCCATGGAGCCACCCGCGGGCCAGCCCGCGGACTGAACCCGAAACCCACTTCCCAACCCCGCAAGGACCAAGACATGCTGAGACTGGACGAGAAACTCACGCGCATCCGCAGTGGCGGCTACCGCAAGGGCGACTTCATCATCGCCGACGCCAAGGACGGGGACATGGGCCCGTCGATCAAATCCTGCGGCCCGCACCGCAATGCCGACGGCAGCGCCGGGGCCTTCCGCACCCGGCCCGAATTCCTCGACAGCATCGAGGCCATCGTCACGCAGGATGTGGTCGACGTGATGCTGACCTCGGTCTCCAACCTCGAGGCGCTGCAGGAGCGCGGGGTCTATGACACCAGCCGCGTGACGCCGGCGATCCGGGCCAATGATACCACCGATGTCTGGGTGTTCCGCGGTGCCAGCTACGCCAAGCAGCCCTCGCGCCCGTTCCGTACCGCCAACCTCGGCGAGGCAAAGCGGCTCGGCTGCGATCTCGGGCTCTACTCGATCACCTTCAACAACGACCTCGACGCCGACTACATGTCGCTCGAGCATTTCGCCGCCTTCCGCGAGGATGCGGCGGCCAATGATTTCCGCTACTTCCTCGAGGTGTTCAACCCGAACGTCGACTGCGGCATCGGGGCCGAGGACATCCCCGGCTACGTCAACGACGCGATGATGCGCTGCATGGCGGGCCTGTCGAAACGCGAGCGGCCCGAATTCCTGAAGATCGCCTACAACGGCCCGCGGGCGCTCGACGAGCTGGTCAGCTACGATCCCTCGGTGACCGTTGGGGTGCTCGGCGGCGGCGCGGGCACGACCCGCGATTGTCTCGAACTGATCGCGCAGATCGAGCGCTACGGCGCGCGGGTGGCGCTCTTCGGGCGCAAGATCAACCTCGCCGATGATCCGCAGGAAATGGTGCGCATGATGCGCGCCGTGGCGGATGGCGAGATGGGCTCCGAGGAGGCGACCCGCGCCTATCACGGCACGCTGCAGTCGCGCGGCATCACCCCGAGCCGCCCCCTTGAGGACGACGTGCAGATCACCGAGGCGGTGCTGGCGAAGGACGCGCTGAAAAGCGCCGCGTGAGCCATGCGGGGGTATCACGCCCCCGCGGCCACACCGATCAGCGGAACGAAGAACCAACGAGAGAGGGCATGACGCCATGGGCAGCATGCGCAGCGGCTACATCACCGGGGGAACCTGGTGCGTCGATCACAACATGGTCCTGCCTCGCTGGCCCGAGGAAGAGACGGCGACGCGGATCCTGTCGGCCTCGGCGCAGGGCGGCGGGGCGGGTTGCAACTTCGCCGTCGACATCCGCCGCCTCGCACCCGAGATCCCGGTCTCCACCGTCGGGCTCTGCGGCGAGGATCCGGACGGGCGGCTGCTGCGCGGCGTTGCATCGGACCATGGCATCGACTGCGCGCAGTTCCACGTAGACCCAAAGCTGCGCACCCATCGCACCATGGCCTTCACTTCGGCCGAGAACGGCAAGCGGACGCATATCTTCGAAGCCGACTCCAGCGATCACCTCTCGCCTGACCATTTCGATTTCGCGGGTGTCACCGCCCGGATGCTGCATCTCGGCCTGCCCGGCACCCACGCGCTTCTCGACGCACCGTGTCAGGGCGATCCTAGCGGCTGGGTCACTGTGTTGAAGAAGGCCCGCGCTGCCGGGTTGCGCACCAACATGGAGGTGATGAGCATCCCCCGCGACGATCTGCGGCGGATCATCCTGCCCTGCCTGCCGCATCTCGATTACCTCGTGGTCAACGATTACGAGATCGGAGCTTTTGCCGACATGCAGACGGTGCGAGAGGGCACGACTTCGGTGCCCGGTGTGCTCGCTGCGCTGCATCGGGTGATGGAACTCGGCAGCATGGAGATCGCCGTGGCGCATTTCCCCGGCGGCGCGCTGGCGCTGGAGCGCGACGGCACGGTGCAGTCGTACCCCTCGACCCGCGTACCGCAGGCCGAGGTGAAGGGCACCAACGGCGCGGGCGATGCCTTCGCCGCGGGGTTCTTCTGCGGCCATCACCGCGGCGTTCCGCTGCGCGACTGCCTCGCCTACGCCCATGCCGCCGCCGCCGCTTCGTTGCGCTCGGTCGACACCTATGGGGCGGTGGAGAGCATCGAGGCGTGTCTCGCGCTCGCCGAGCGCAACGGCTGGCGCGAGCCGCTGGAGGTGGGGGCCGCCTGACGCGCCGTCCCCCCGCGCGTCGCTTCCTCCGGCAACAGGGTGACGCCAAGTCGAGGCGCGCCCGGGCAAAAAACTTTGCGCGCGCTGGAAATTTTTCTTTACGGTAACTTCGGGAACAGGGATCGGTACGGCAAAGGGGAGCACATGGAGGAGGAGCGGCCACGCACGATGGAGGATTTCGCGCGGGCCTGCGGTGTCTCGCGTCCAACCTTGTCGAAGTTTTCGAGGACCCGGAAAGCGTGAAGCCTTCGACGCGGGCGCTGATCGAGGCCAAGCTCGAGGAAACCGACTACCAGCCGAACCTCTACGCGCGGAACCTCAACCGCAAGCGCACCCGCACCATCGGCATCATCGTCCCGGCGATCACCGACCCGTTCTACGCCCAGCTGGTCACCCGGCTGGAGCTGCTGCTGCGCGCCGAGGGCTACTGGCCGCTGACCATCTCGCCGCACGGCCAGCCGGAGCTGGAGGTCGAGGCGCTGCGTACGCTGCAGTCGCTGCGCGTGGGTGGGGCGCTGATCGCGCCGCTCGGCTTTGCCTCGGACACCGAGGCCATGCAGCGCTTCGTCGAGGCGACGCCCTGCATCTTCCTCGACAACGCGATCGGCGGCATGGCCTCCTTCGTCGGCAACGACAACCGCCAGAGCATCGACACGATGGTCGACTATCTCTGCCGTTCCGGCGAGCCGCCGGTCTATTTCAACACGCCGCCGGTGAACCCCGGCACGCGCGAGCGTTGCGCCGCCTATCTCACAGCCATGCGCGAACATGGCGCGACGCCACTGGTGCTCGAAAGCGAGACCGACACCCCCTGGGACCTCGAGCGGGTGGGCTTCGAGCGGATGAAGGCGCTGATCGCCGCGGGGCTGCCGGGGCGAACGCTGCTCTGCGCCAACGACCAGCTTGCCTTTGGGGTGATCGCGGCGGCGCATGAAGAGGGGCTGAAGGTCGGCCATAGCGCGGAGTTCGACCTGCGCGTCGCGGGCCATGACGACCACCCGCTGAGCCGCTACAGCGCGCCCTCGCTGACCACCATGGCGCAGGACTACGAGGGCATCGCCCGCACCGCCGGGGCACAGCTGCTGGCACAGCTCTCCGGCGAGGCGCAGCGCGGCTCGGTCAGCTCGACCCTGCTGCCAGCCAAGCTGGTGATGCGCGCCTCGGCCTGAGCCGCTCCGCGGTTCAGACGTCCAGCCGGTCGAGGAACTGCGCGGTGGCGGCAATGGCTGAGAAACGCGTGCAGGTGCCCGGCCCAGAGCCGCGCTTCGACCTCGGTCCCGGCCGCTGCCAGCGCCTCGGCATAGGCGCGCCCCTCGTCATGCAGGATGTCGGCCCCGACCAGCGCCACGAAGCCGGGCGGAGCACCGGTCAGCTCGGCGCGCAGCGGCGAGATGCGCCAGTCGTCAACGTCGTCTGGCGCGGCGTATTGGTCGCGGAACCAGCGCATGGTGCGCGTGCTCAGTCCGAAGCCCTCGGCAAAGCGACTGTAGCTCTCGTGCGTCTGCGTGGCGTCGGTGTTGGGGTAGAACAGCAGTTGCGCGCGCGGGCGCGGCGCGGACCTTCCCCGCGAGGATGCCAGCGCCGCGACGGCGGCAAGGTTGCCGCCCGCGCTGTCGCCCGCGACGACGATCCGCTCGTCCGAAATTCCGAGCTGATCCACCAATGCGGGCAGGTCGCCGAGGCAGGCGATGGCATCCTCGGCTGCGGCAGGAAAGCGGTGCTCGGGAGCGAGCCGGTAGTCCGGGCAGACCACCACCGCCTGGCAGGCGGCGGCGAGCCTCTGGCAGATCGCCGCATGCGAGGCCGGGCTGCCGACCACCCAGCCTCCGCCGTGCAGGTAGAGGATGCAGCGCGCGCCCTTCGCGGGGGCCGTGGAGCCGCGCCAGCAGAGTGCCGCGCCTCCGCCGAGCGGCATCGGCATCGGCCCCTCGGCCAGCGCCGGATCGGGCGGCAGCTGCAGCAGCGGCCAGCCGGCATCGAAGGCGGCGCGGGCCTCGGCGGCGCTCATCTCCTCGAACGGGCGGCCCGGCGCTTGCGCCTGTGCGGCGAGCGTGGCGCGGGCGCCGGGGGCAAGCGTATCGCGGATCATCGCAGCAACCCCTCCGCCGCCACCTCGTCCAGAAGTGCCGGCTGCTCCGGGCAGGAGGCGATCTCGACCCGCGCCGGGCGCTCTCCGGCCAGCAGGATGCCCTCGAGCACCTCGAGCACGTGGTAGGCGAGGGCGCCGCCAGCGCGGGGGGTGCGGCCCTCCGCCAGCGCCTCGGCCATTTCCGCAAGACCGAGCGCCCGGTAGTTGGCCCTGTCGGGGGCGTCGAATGGGTAGTTGGTCGTGCCGAAGGGCGTGCCTTCGGAGCTGTGCTCGGCCCAGTCCGCGCCGCCCAGCGACAGCGCCACCACGTCGCCGAAATTGTCCGGGTCGGGCAGGCGCAGCGAGCCCGCGGTGCCGTGCAACTCGATCGGCATGTTGGAATGGCGGTGGACGTCCCAGGAGGCGCCGAAGGTGACGATGGGGCCGGAGTGGAATTCGAGCAGCGACAGCGCGGTGGTCGGGGTGCCTGCCTCGAAGCTGGTATTCTGCAGCGGCCCCTCGGCGGTGATCGTGCGGGTCTTCGCGCCGAAGGAGGTGGCGGCGCTGACCGCCCGCACCGGCCCCAGCAGGTAGGTCAGCATGGTCAGGTAGTAGGGTCCCATGTCCAGCACCGGCCCGGCGCCGGGCTGGTAGGGCGCTGATACTGTAACCGCCCCCCGGCGGCATCGATGTGCCAAAGTGGGATCGCAACAATCCGTATTGGGAGGCGGTCATGTCGGAGATTATCACGGTTGGACTGGATCTGGCGAAGAATGTGTTCCAGGTCCACGGTGCTGACAGCAAAGGCAATGCTGTCTTACGCAAGAAGCTCAGAAGAGCTCAGGTGATCGAGTTCTTCGAGAAGTTGCCGCCGTGCCTGGTGGCGATGGAGGCATGTGGCGGCGCGCATTTCTGGGGACGGGAACTGTCCAGGCTCGGTCACGACGTCAGGCTCATCCCGCCCGCCTATGTGAAGCCCTTCATCAAGTTATGCTCACCTCGTCATAACTTCACGAAAGGCTTCACATAGGCCGGTGGGATGAGCCTTACATCATGGCCAAGTTTGCCGATCTCCCGGCCCCAGAAATGCGCACCGCCACAGGCTTCCATCGCGACAACGCAGGCCGGCAGCTGTCCGAAGAATGCCGCGACTTGGTCTCTTCTCAGCTTCTTGCGCAGCCCTGCCCTGCCCGCGGCGTCGGCTCCATGAACCTGAAAGACATTCTTCGCAAGATCGAGCCCGACCGTGATAATTTCCGACATGACCGTCCTCCTTTATGGATCATCGCAGACCCACCTTGGCACATAGATGCCGTCGGGGGGCGGTCACATCATCAGAGCCTCGTCACCTTGGAAAACCTCAACCCGCTGGATCATCCCGGTTGCCCGTTCGGATCGACCGCCGGTGTCCTGTCACTTGTCTCTGCGGTGAACCGCCCGCAGCTGCGGATCAATCTCGATCTCTATCACACACAGATCGGCGAGGGCGATCTGATCCGCTGGTGCGAGGCCTGCCTGCCCTGGATCGGCGAGGTGCAGGTCGCCGACAATCCCGGCCGCTGCGAACCGGGAACCGGCGAGGTCAACTATTCCGGCATCGCACGTGCCTTGCAACATATGGGCTTGCCGGGCCGGTCGGCATGGAAGCCTTCGCCGCGGGCGACAGCGATGCTGCGCTGGATGCTTTCGTGGCAGCCTTCAACATCTGAGTGCCGGGCCGGTCTAGCAACGGTTTCTCGCTTACAGTCAAGCTGTTAGTGCCGCAGCGATCAGCTTTAGACCGTCCTGTATGCGGTTGGTGGGGATGGTCGAATAGGCGAGGCGGTAGTGTGACGTGTCCGGCGAGCGACGGGCAAAGAAGGCCTGCCCCGGCTCGATCAGCACCGACTGCGCGCGCAGATCCATCGCCAGGCGGGAGGTGTCGATGCCGGGCGGGGCCTTGATCCAGAAGGACGACCCGCCCGAGCCGCAGCGGGCGACCGTGCCGAGATCGAGATCCTGCAGGCCCTTTTCCATGAGGGCGCGGCGCTGGCCGTAAACCCGTGTCATGCGGTGGATCTGGCTGTCGTAATGACCCATCGACAGGAAGTTGGCGGTGGTGCGCTGAAGGTGGCTCGGCGGGTGGCGCATGACCACGTTGCGCAAACGGCGCACCTCGCGGATCAGCTCGGGGGCGGCCACCATGTAGCCCAGACGCAGCCCCGGAAAGATCGACTTGGAAAACGAGCTGACGTAGACCACGCGGCCGGCCCGGTCGAGCGATTTCAGCGCAGGGGCGGGGGCGCTGCCGAAGGAAATCTCGAACTCGTAATCGTCTTCGACCACGAGGAAATCATCCGCGTCGGCGCGTTCCAGCAGAGCTTTGCGCCGGGCGAGTGACATGGTCGCATTCGTCGGCGCATGATGGCTGGGCGTGATGAACACAAGGTCGCATTCCGGCGGCAGCGCCTCGGGCGGAAGTCCGTCCTCGTCCACGTCGATGGAGGTTACGACCAGCCCCTTCTGGTCGAAGATCTTGCGCAACCCGGGATAACAAGGGTTCTCAACCACGGTCCTCGGCGCCTGGTCGAGCAGGAGATGCGCGACCATCCAAAGCGCGTTCTGGCTGCCCATGGTGATGATCAGCTCGTCGGGCGAGGCGTGGATGCCCCGGCGGGGCAGGATGTGACGCAGGATGTACTCCACCAGCAGCGGATCGTCTTGCTGATAGCTGTCGTGCGTGAGGCTGTCGAAATCCTTTCGGGCCATCGCCTGCATCGCGCATTTGCGCCAGTTGGCGTGATCGAACAGCGTTGTGTCGGACTGGCCGTAGATGAAGGGGTAGCGGTAGTCGCTCCAGTTCGGCGGGCGCAGAATGTCGTCGCGTTCGGGAATGGTCCGCGGCAGGCGGCGCTGCCAATCGATGCCCGGCGCGCTGTCCTTGCAACTGTCGTTGAAGACCGGACGTCGCGGCGCGTTTTCGGCGACATAGAAGCCCGAGCCGCCGCGGGCATGGAGGTATTCGTTGGAGACCAGTTCGCTGTAGGCCAGCGTGACCGTGATCCGCGACACGCCAAGGTGCTGCGCCAGCCGCCGCGAAGACGGCAGTCGCTCGCCGGGGGCGCAGCGGCCCATGACGATGGCATCAGCTACGATCTGCTGGATCTGCTGCTGCAGCGTGGCCGTGCTCCCGAGGGGGAGCAGGAATATTTCCGGCGGGATGGGCACGTCGTTTCCTTTGGGGACTGTCGCGCAAGATTATGCGCGGCAGTCCCCCATGCAAGCCCCCCGTACAATTCCCCTTTCCGTCAGGCAAAGACCCGTGTCAGCGCGCTGTCGATGGCATCGGTGATCGTGTCGATGTCATCGCCCGTGGCGATCAGCGCAGGTGCAAGGCACAGCGTGTTGTTCATCCCCGGCAGGGCGCGCGATGTGGCGCCGATGATTACGCCCTGCGCCATGCAATCCGCCACGACGGCCTTCACCTGCGCCTCCGGCACCGGCTCCTTGCTGACACGGTCGGAAACGAGCTCGGAGCCGCAAAGCAACCCCAGCCCGCGCACGTCGCCGATCACCGGGTGGCGCTCTGCCAGCGCATGCAGGTTGTCCATCAGCCGCGCGCCCATGGCGGTGGTGTTGGCCAGCAGCCCCTCGCTTTCGATGATCGCCATGTTTTCCAGCGCGGCGGCCGGTCCGGCCGTGCAGCCGCCGAAGGTCGAGATGTCGCGGAAGAAGCTCATGGGATCGGCGGCGTCGTCCTTGAAACGGTCGAAGACCTCTTGGGTGGTCACGAGGCAGGCGATCGCCGCATAGCCGGAGGCCACGCCCTTGGCCATCGTCACCATGTCCGGCAAGATACCGTAGTGCTGATACCCGAACCAGGTGCCTGTGCGTCCGACGCCGCAGACCACTTCGTCGATATGCAGCAGGATATCGTAGCGGTCGCAGATCTCGCGCACACGCTGCCAGTAGCCCACCGGCGGGGTGATGACGCCGCCGCCCGCCGTCACCGGCTCGAGGCAGAGCGCGCCGATGGTGTCCGGGCCTTCACGCAGGATGACCTCCTCAATAGCATCGGCGGCGCGCTCGCCGTAGTTTTCCACATCCCATTGCGCCCGGTATTCGAGGCAATGCGGCACCTGGACGAAGCCCGGCGTGAAAGGGCCGTAGCCCGCATTGCGCTCCGGCTGGCCACCCGCGGAGATCGTGGCGATGGTCGCGCCGTGGTAGTCGCGCTCGCGGAAGAGGATCTTGTGTTTCTTGCCGCCGAACCGCTTATGGGCGATCTGGCGCACCATCTTGAACGCTTTCTCGTTGGCCTCGGAGCCCGAGTTGACGTAGTAGACCCGGCTCATGCCCGGCATCTTCTCGATGAGTTTTTGAGCAAATCGCGCGCCGGGGATCGACCCGGCGCTGCCCGCGAAATAGTTCATCTTCGTGACCTGTTCGGCGATGGCCTGGCCGATGCTGGCGCGGCCATAGCCCACGTTCACCGTCCAGACGCCGCCCGAGACCGCGTCCAGATGTTCCTTGCCGGCCTGATTCCAGACCCGCATCCCCTTGCCCTCGACCATGATCGCGGGATCGACCGTGTCATGCGCCGCGTGCTGCGTCAGGTGGTGCCAGACATGGGCGCGATCGGCGCTGACGATGTCGGTGAAATCGTTCGGAGGCGTGATGCGGTTCATCGTTCGGGACCTTTCAGGGGAGAAGACGGGGGGTGGGAGGGGCAAGCCTGGGGTGTGGTCGACCCGCGGCCCGCAATGCGCCCAGGTATTCACCAGGCAGGCCGTTCAAATAGGGCCGGTTTGCTCCGACCTGTAAGTCCAGTTGATAAAGGCCGTTGAGCCGCTCCGGTCGGGCGGTGTCTGCTTTGTCTCAACCGCAATCGTCAGGCAGCGGGCGACAAGACCCGAAGACGCAGCCCCGCGGTACAGAGCCAACAACGGAGACACCACCATGACCACCCTTTCCAGACTGATGACCGGCGCCGCACTGGCCCTGACCGCGCAATCCGCGGCAGCCCAGGAGCTGACCGTGGGCTATTTCCTCGAATGGCCGATGCCCTTCCTCGCCGCCAAGGCCGATGGTGCCTATGACGAGGCGCTCGGTATGGATGTGAACTGGGTCTCCTTCGAGACCGGCACCGCGATGTCCGCCGCCATGGCCTCGGGCGACGTGCAGATCTCGATCAGCCAGGGCGTGCCTCCTTTCGTCGTCGCGGCATCGGCAGGCCAGCCGCTGCAGGTGGTCGACGTGGCCGTCAGCTACTCCGAGAACGACAATTGCGTCGTTGCCACCATGCTCGAGATCGACAAGGATTCGGCAGACGAGCTGGCGGGCAAGAAGGTCGCAGTGCCGCTGGGCACCGCAGCGCATTATGGCTTCCTGCGTCAGATGGAGCATTTCGGCGTCGATGTCGCCTCGCTGACCGTGGTGGACATGGCCCCTACCGATGGCGCAGCGGCGCTGGCGCAGGGCGCAGTCGATTTCGCTTGTGGGTACGGCGGCGGGCTCGCGCGGATGAAGGAACACGGCAACGTGCTGCTGACCGGTGCCGAGAAGGAAGAGTTGGGAATTCTCGTATTCGACGTGACCTCGGCGCCCACCGACTTCGTCATCGAAAACGCCGACATGCTGTCTGATTTCCTCGCCGTCACCACACAGTACAACGCCGAGTGGACCCAGACCGGATCGCCCGAGATGCTGGCGAAGATCGCCTCCGAAGCGGGCATGACGCCCGAAGCGGCCGAGGCCTCCATCGCCACCTTCTCCTTCCCGTCGGTCGAAGAGCAACTCTCGGCAAAGTGGCTGGGCGGCAATGCGGCGACCTTCATGAAGGGCGTGGCGGATGTCTTCGTCGAGGCAGGCAGCATCGATTCTGCGCTGCCGAGCTACGAGGACGCGGTGAACACCGGTCCGCTCGCGGCCACAGTCACCACGCAATAACACCGGCTCGGCTGGCGGGTTGCACGACCCGCCAGCCGCATGATCATCGAAGGGGGGCGACCCATGTCATTTCTCAGCATCGACAACCTGTCCATGCGCTTCGACCTGCCCAACGGCAGCCATGTGCAGGCGCTGCAGGACGTGTCGCTCGACATTCAGAAAGGCGAGCTGATCTCCGTGCTCGGGCCATCGGGCTGTGGCAAGTCCACGCTGCTGAACATCCTCGCGGGGTTCCTGTCGCAGACCGATGGCGGCGTGACCCTGAACGGCAGGCCCGTGACCGGACCGGGGTCGGAACGCGGCATGGTGTTCCAGAAAGGCGCTCTGTTCGAATGGATGAACGTGCGCCACAACGTGGATTTCGGCCCGCGCATGAAGGGCATGTCCGAGGTCGACCGTAACACGATCGTCGAGAACCTGCTCGATACGGTGGGCCTGCGTGCCTTCAAGAGCAAGGCGGTCTATGAGCTGTCCGGCGGGATGCAGCAGCGCGTGGCGCTCGCCCGCTGCCTGGCCAATGATCCCGACGTGATCCTGATGGACGAACCGCTGGGCGCGCTCGACGCGCTGACCCGGGAGAAGATGCAGGGGCTGGTGCTGAAACTCTGGAGGGAGACCGGCAAGACCATCATCCTCATTACCCACTCGGTCGATGAGGCGCTGCTGCTGGGCGAGCGCCTGCTGGTCATGGCGCCGCGCCCCGGGCGCATCCACCGCGAATACCGTCTGCCCTTTGCCGACGCGGCCGTGGGCGGCGATCTGCGCAGCGTCAAGGAAGACCCGAAGTTCGGCGAGATGAAGAACGAGATCCTCGGGATGATCTGGGAAATGGAAGAGGAAATCATGGGCGGGGCGGAACACTGACATGACCGGACTTTTGATACTTGCCGTCTACGTCGCGCTGTTCTTCGGCGCGGCCTTCGCGATCACGCTGATCCGCCGCCGCATCGGGCAGATGCGCGACTTCACCTCGCTCAAGACCGTGACCTTCGGCGACGAAAGCGCGGTGAAACCGGATCGCATCGCCTCGGTGTTGTCGCTGGTGGTGGTCTTCCTGGTCTGGGGCGCCTTCACCGGATCGAAGCTGGTGCCGATCCATGTGCCGGGGCCCTATACCGGCACCACGTCCTTTGAATACACCGCCGAGGCGCCGGACGGCAGCACCGGGCAGGGCACCGTGACCGTCACCGTGCATGACGCCGACACGGCGGCCGAAGACCCTGAGCCCGGCCCGGCGACCGGCTTCGTCACCAGCGACACCGCCACCGTCGCCGCCTGGCGGTCGGTGCTCATCAGCGCGCAGCGCAACGACGGCGAGGACGCGCGGATCACCTCCGTCGCGGGCCAGCCGATCGCTCCGGGGGGCATGGCCTCCGTCTCTCACGGCCAGGTGGTCATGACAGCAAAGGGCTCACTCAACTTCACGCCCGACAGGGGGCTGCAGATGGAGCCGATCTGGATGCCCGCGCCCGAGGCCGTGGTGGGACAGTTCTTCGACATCGCGAAGAACGGCTACCAGAATGTCTCGCTTTGGGAACACGTCGGCTGGTCGCTCTGGCGGGTGGTCGCGGGCTTCGTGCTGGGCTCCATCGTGGGGATCCCGCTGGGCTATGCCATGGGGCTGTCGGGCTGGGCGCGCGGCTGGTTCGATCCGATCGTCGAGTTCATGCGCCCGGTGCCGCCGCTGGCCCTGATCCCGCTGGTGATCATCTGGTTCGGTATCGGCGAGCAAGGCAAGATCGTGCTGCTTTTCCTCGCAGCGCTCTGGGTGATGATCATCGCCGCGCGGGCCGGCGTGTCGGGTGTGAACATCACCAAGGTCCATGCGGCCTATTCTCTGGGTGCCTCCAAATGGCAGGTGCTGCGCCATGTGATCGTGCCCAACTCGCTGCCAGAGATCTTCACCGGGGCGCGGGTCGCCATGGGGGTCTGCTGGGGCACGGTCGTCGCCGCCGAGCTGGTCGCCGCCGAGAAAGGCGCGGGCAAGATGATCGTCGCCGCCTCGAAGTTCCAGTCGACGGATATCGTGATGATGGGCATCGTGATCATCGGCGTGATCGGCTTCGCCATCGACATCCTAATGCGCAAGGCCGAAGGGCACCTCGTGCCGTGGAAGGGCCGCTCCTGACCGGAGCCGCCGCCTGCAAGAAGAAGCGCCACCCCGTCGGGGGTGGCGTTTTGCGTTCGGGGCTGCGGGTGTGGCTGATTGCGCGATCGGGGGGGCGATCCTTGCGCCGAACGAGGTCGAGGCCCGGCATGGCGCACCCAAGCAGGGGCCTTTGTCGTTCTACTCAGAACAGTCCGGCCAGCCCCTTCGCCCCGGTCAGAAACGCCGACACGAACAGCACCGCCAACGCAGCGATGCGGTAGTGACCATCGCCCAGACGTTCGAACAGGCGGGTGCCGGCCCATGTCCCGAGGATCATCAGCGGCCAGGCGCTGGCAGCCCGCGCCAGCATTTCCCACCGCAGCACATCTGCGGCAAGGGCCAGAGACCCAAGCGCTACGCAGGCGGTGAAGGCAAAGAACAGCATCAGCGAGGCGCGGCTGACCCGCCTATCGGCGCTTCGGCCCAAGAAATAGGCGACGGCGGGCGGGCCGGGCATCGCTGCAAGGCCTCCGAGCAACCCGGCCATGGCCCCTGCGATGATCGTGGCGCCGCGCCCGCCCGGCACTGCGAACCGTGCCAGAAGCGCCACCAGCCCCATGAGCACCACCACGGCAATCGCCAGCCGCAGCACATCCGCCGGCAGGCGCAGCGCGAAAAATGCGCCGACGGGCGTAAAGACCAGCGCCCCGGTACAAAGGAGGCCAAGCGCGCGCCGGTCCACATGACGGCGAACTTGCAGAAAATCGACCGGCGCGGCAGCGATCTGCAGCATCTGCGCCAGGATCACCGCCTGAAGCGGCGGCACGCTGAGGGAATAGAGCGGAACGGCAGCGAGGGCGAAACCGAACCCGGTCACGCCCCGCAAGAATCCCGCCGCCAGAGTGGAAGCGGCCAGAATGATGATGTCGGGCATCAGCGCCGCATCAGTCGAAGTTCATCACGATGGTCTTGGAGCGCGTGAAATGCTCGACCATCGCCTCCAGCGAGGCTTCCTTGCCCTGACCCGACCGGCCGAACCCGCCGTAGGAGACGTTGGGCTGGATCGTCAGGTTCTGGTTCACCTGCACATAGCCCGCGTTCAGCCGCGCCGTGCTGTCGAGCGCGGTGGACAGGCTGCCGGTCCAGACCGACGCGGCCAGGCCGTAGTGCGTCGAGTTCGCCAAGGTCAGCACCGCGTCGTAGTCAGACCAGCCTTTGACCACGGCGACGGGGCCGAAGATCTCTTCCATCACGCACGGATGATCGTCGGGCAGGCTGGTGAGGATGGTCGGCCGGGCAAACAGCTCCGGCGACAGCGCGGCATCATCTGGCAGGGCGCCATAGCGGTGAACCTGCGCGCCGGGGGTGGCCTCGGCCTTGGCGATGTAGCTGTCGATGGTCGCAACTTGCTTGGCGTTGATGATGGTGCCGATGTCCGTGGCCTCGTCCAGCGGGTCCCCGATGACCAGCTTGTCGAGCGCTGCGCCGAGCCGTTCCATGAAGGCATCGTGCAGGCTGTCATGAACATAGATGCGGCTGGCGGCGGTGCAGCTCTGGCCCTGCCGGGTGAAGCGCATGCCCGAGATCGCCCCGGCTACGGCCTTGTCCAGATCAGCATCGGCGCAGACGATCATCGCGGATTTGCCGCCCAGTTCCAGCGAGACGGGAATGATCCGGCTCGCGCCGATCCTGTTGATGGTCTCGCCTACGGCCTCGGAGCCGGTGAAGGTGATCTTGGCCACGTCCGCGTGGCTGGTGAGCGCGTTGCCGCATGTCGCGCCGGTGCCGTTCACCACGTTCAGCACGCCCGCCGGCAGGTGCTGCATCATCAGCTCGGCAAAGAGATAAGTGGCAAAGGGCGCCTCCTCTGACGATTTGACCACCACGGTATTGCCCGCAACCAGCGCCGGGCCGACCTTCAGCGCGAAGAGCACGAGCGGCACGTTCCAGGGCACGATGGCCGCCACGACGCCGAGCGGCTCGCGCGTGGTCATGGTCAGCATGCGCGGGTTGTAGGGCACGGTCTGGCCCTTAAGCTCGGAGCCGAGGCCGCCGTAGAATTCCACGATGTCGGCGGCGACAGTGACCTCGCCCCGGCATTCGGTGCGGATGGCCTTGCCGGTCTCGCGGGCGAGCACCTGCGCTATCAGCTCGGCCTTGTCCGCCACGGCGCGGGCGGCGGCGGCGACGGCCTTGCCCCGGTCGCGCGCGGGCACCTGCGCCCAGGCGATCTGTGCCTCGCGCGCGCAGTCCACGGCGGCGGCGGTCTCTGCCGCGTCGCTTGCAGCAGCCGCGCCGATCAGGGCCCCGGTGGCCGGGTTCAGCACGTCGAGCGTGACAGCGGAAGGGACACGGGCATTGCCGATCAGGTTCACGCCCGCGTAGCTTGCGATGATGTCTTCGGGGGTTTGCTGCGGTGTGGTCATGTGTGCTCTCGTCTTCAGGCGCGTGATCATGCGCGGTCACCCTTGCGTACCGCCGGATCACACCTGCGATTAGGTCCAATTCTCTCTACCTGTAAGGCCGGTTCCGGCGTCCGGTTCAGCCCATCCGTTCCGAGGAAAAGCTGCCCGGCGAAGCAGGGAAGACCACCGTCTTGTTGCCATTGAGAAAGGCGCGGTGATGGGCGTGGGCGTGGATGGCGCGCGCCAGCACGGAGGCTTCAACGTCGCGGCCCAGCGACACGTAGTCCGTCGCGCTTTGGGCATGGGTGATGCGCACGGTATCCTGTTCGATGATCGGCCCCTCGTCGAGGTCGGCGGTGACGTAGTGCGAGGTCGCGCCGATCAGCTTCACGCCGCGCTCGTAGGCCTGCTTGTAGGGGTTCGCGCCCTTGAACGACGGCAGGAAGGAGTGGTGGATGTTGATGATCCGGCCCGACATCTTCTGGCACATCTCGTCACTGAGGATCTGCATGTAGCGGGCCAGCACGATCAGCTCCGCGCCGGTATCCTCGACCACCTTCATGATGGCGGCTTCGGCCTGCGGCTTGTTGTCCTTCGTCACCTTGATGCAGTGGAAGGGTATATCGGCGTTTACCACGACTTTCTGGTAATCCATGTGGTTGGAGATCACCGCCACCACCTCGACAGGGAGCGCGCCGATCTTCACCCGGTAGAGCAGATCATTCAGGCAGTGGCCAAAGCGAGAGACCATGATGACGACCTTCATCTTCTCGGCCTCGTCGTGGAAGGCGTAGGTCATCTCCATCTCGCTGGCGATCGCGGCAAAGCGGGAATTCAGCTTCTCCAGCGCCGCGCCTTCTTCGGGCACGAAGCTGATGCGCATGAAGAACTGGCCTGTCTCCTGATCGTCGAACTGGGCGCTGTCGGTGATGTTGCAGGCATGGTCGGCAAGGAAAGTGGAGATCGCGGCGACGATTCCGCGCCGGGAGGGGCAGGTCACGGTCAGGCAAAACTTGGTCATGTCGGGTCCTGGAGGTCTAGGGAGATGGGCCTGTCGGGCAGGCCGAGCAGGTGACAATAGGCAGAGAGTGTGTTGGCCAGCAGGCAGGCGATGGTCATGGGGCCGACGCCGCCGGGCACGGGGGTGATGGCACCGGCAATCTCACGCGCGGCGATGTCGACGTCGCCCGTGATGCGCGTCTTGTCCGGCCCGAGATCGGGGGCCGCAACGCGGTTGATCCCGACGTCGATGACCGTGGCACCGGGCTTGAGCCAATCGGCCTTGACCAGCCCGGGAACGCCCGCGGCGGCCACGACGATATCGGCCATGCGCGCCAGTTCGGGGATGTTGGTCGACGACTTATGCGCCACCATCACGGTGCAATTGGCATTGAGAAGCAGCCGCGCCATCGGCTTGCCGACCACATTGGAATGGCCGATCACCAGCGCGGTCTTGCCGCGAAAGTCGTCGTGCAGGGTGCGCAGCATCATCATGCAGCCCAGCGGCGTACAGGGCACGATGGCGTCCTGCCCCGTACCGACCATTCCGACGTTCGAAATATGAAAGCCGTCCACGTCCTTTTGCGGCGCGATCGCGTTGATCACCGCACGCGAATCCAGATGATCCGGCAGCGGCAGCTGCACGAGGATGCCATGCACGAGGCTGTCTTCGTTGAGCTGGTGGATCAGCGCCAGAAGGGTCTCGGCGCTGGTGTCGGCGGGCAGGCGGTGCTCGAATGAGGCCATGCCAGCCTCCACCGCCTGCTTGCCCTTGGAGCGGACGTAGATCTCAGAGGCCGGATCGTGCCCCACCAGCACCACGGCCAGACCGGGGGTCTGGCCGGTTTCGGCCACCAATTCGCGGACGCGCAGACCGACGCGGGTTCGGACCGCCTGCGCGTAGGCCTTGCCGTCAATCAGCTGCGCGCCCATCGCTCAGAGTGCCTCTGTCAGGGTCGGGACGGCGTCGAACAGGTCGGCGACAAGGCCGTAGTCCGCCACCTGGAAGATCGGGGCGTCTTCGTCCTTGTTGATCGCGACGATCACCTTTGAATCCTTCATCCCCGCGAGGTGCTGGATCGCGCCGGAGATGCCAACGGCAATATAGAGGTCGGGCGCCACCACCTTGCCGGTCTGGCCGACTTGGAGATCGTTTGAGGCAAAGCCCGAGTCCACCGCCGCGCGCGAGGCACCGACCGCCGCACCCAGCTTGTCCGCGAGGGTCGAGACGAGAGCGAAGTTTTCCTCGGAGCCGATACCGCGCCCGCCGGAGACGACCACCTTGGCCGAGGTCAGCTCGGGGCGGTCGGAGGAGACGACCTTGTCTTCCACATGCACGCTGAGGTCGGACACAGCCGACAGTGCCACGGTCTCTACCGGAGAGGTCGCGCCGGTGCCGGCGGCCTCGAAGCCAGTTGTGCGGATCGACAGCACCTTGACCGGATCGATCGACTGGACCGTCTGGATCGCGTTGCCAGCGTAGATCGGGCGCTTGAAGGTATCTGCCGAGATCACCTCGGTCACATCGGTCATCACCATCGCGTCGAGCAGAGCCGCCGCGCGGGGCAGCACGTTGCGCCCGGAGTTGCCCGCCGGGGCGACGATATGGGTGAAGCCCTGCGCCTGATCGAGGATCAGCTGAGCCACGTTCTCGGCCAGCCCGTTGGCCACGGCGGCATCTTCGCAGACCAGCACCTTTGCCACGCCCTCAAGGCTTGCAGCCTCTTCGCCCGCTGCCGTGGGACCACAGACCAGCGCAGTCACCTCGCCCAGTCGCGCCGCCGCCGTGACGGCCTTGGCGGTTGCATCCAGCGCCAGCGCGCCGCCTGCCATTTCTGCCAGTAGAAGTACAGCCATCAGACCAGCCCCTGTTCCTTGAGTTTGCCTACCAATTCCTCGACCGAGCCGACGGTAATCCCCGCCGCGCGGCCTGCCGGTTCTTCGGTTGCCAGCACCTTGAGGCGCGGCGAAAGGTCGACGCCGTAATCGGCGGCGGTCTTCTCTTCGAGCGGCTTTTTCTTGGCCTTCATGATGTTGGGCAGCGAGGCATAGCGCGGCTCGGTAAGGCGCAGGTCGGTGGTGATGACCGCCGGCAACTTGACCGAGATGGTCTGCAAGCCACCGTCGACCTCACGGGTGACAGAGGCCTTGCCGCCCTCTACTTCGACCTCGGAGGCAAAAGTCGCCTGACCCCAGCCGAGGAGCGCAGCCAGCATCTGGCCGGTGGCGTTCATGTCGTTGTCAATCGCCTGCTTGCCGGCGATGATCAGCTCGGGGGCCTCGTCGGCTACCACCTTGGCCAGGATCTTGGCGACGGTCAGCGGCTCGATATCGTCGCCGGTGTCGGCCTCGACGAGAATGGCGCGGTCGGCGCCCATGGCCAGTGCGGTGCGCAGGGTTTCCTGCGCCTTCTTGTCACCGATGGAGACGACGACCACCTCGGTTACGGTCCCGGCTTCCTTCAGGCGGATCGCCTGCTCGACCGAAATTTCGTCGAAGGGGTTCATCGACATCTTGACGTTGGCCAGATCGACACCGCTGCCGTCCGGTTTGACGCGGACCTTCACGTTGTAGTCGATCACGCGCTTGACGGGGACAAGGATCTTCATCTCTTGCGTGCTCCTGTTGGTTGCGGGGACCCGGGAAGGTCAGACCTTCACGCGCTCCGATTTCGGGTCATAGAAGGGTTTGAGCGAGGCTTCGGCCCTGATGCGGCGCCCGGCGACCTCAATCTCGTAGGTGGAGCCAAGCACATCCTGAACCGACTGGCCGGGGCAGGGGACGTAGCCCATGCCCATCGCCGCGCCGAGGTGGTGGCCGTAGGCGCCGGATGCGAGGTAGCCGACAATGGCACCGTCGCGCACGATGGGTTCGGCGTGATAGAGCATCGGCTCCGGGTCGGTCAGCTTGAACTGGACGAGGCGGTTTCGTAGGCCCTCGTCGCGCTTGCGCTGAACGGCGTCGCGGCCGATGAAATCCACATCTGTCTTCTTGATGGCGAAGCCGAGGCCGGCCTCCAGGATGTGATCCTCGGACGAGATGTCATGCCCGAAGTGGCGAAAGCCCTTTTCGATGCGGCAGCTGTCCATCATGTGCAGCCCGCAGAGCTTTGCGTCCATGTCGCGGCCTGCCTCGCGCAGCACCTCGAAGACATGGGCGGCCATGTCGGTGCTAACATACAGCTCCCACCCCAGCTCGCCGACATAGGTGACGCGGTGCGCGCGGGCGAGGCCCATGCCGATCTCGATCTCTTGCGCGGTGCCGAAGGGGTTGGCCTCGTTGGAGAAATCAGCCGGCGAAACGCGGGAGAGCAGATCGCGCGATTTGGGGCCCATGACGCAGATCACCGCCTCGGACGCGGTGGCATCAAAGAGCGTCACGCGGAAATCGCCCATGTGGCGGCGCAGCCATTCCTGATCGGCCAGCCGCGTGGCGGCGGGGGTGACGACGAGGTAGGCGGTTTCGGACAGGCGGGTGATGGTCACATCCGCTTCGATCCCGCCGGAGGCGTTGAGTAGCTGGCTGTAGACGATCTTGCCTACCGGGACCGACAGGTTGGAGGCGGAGACGTAGTTGAGGAACGCTTGCGCATCCGGGCCTTCAACGCGGATCTTGCCGAAGGACGACATGTCGTAGATGCCGACGTTTTCGCGGATCGCCTTGTGTTCGCGGGCGGCGTTGTCGAACCAGTTCTGGCGCTTCCAGCTGTAGCGATATTCCGGCGTCTGGCCTGCGTCCGCGAACCAGTTGGCACGCTCCCAGCCGGCCAACTCGCCCATGACCGCGCCCTCGCGCAGCAGCGCGTCATGCAGCGGCGAGCGGCGGATACCGCGGGCGGTGGCCTTTTGCCGATAGGGGAAGTGATCGGCGTAGAGCAGGCCCAGCGTTTCCTTCGACCGCTCAAAGAGATAGGTCTTGTTGCCTTGGAAGGGCTGCATCCGCGCGATGTCCACATCGCCCAGATCGAACGGCTTGTCGCCCGTGTCCATCCACGAGGCCAGCGCCGATCCCGCGCCGCCCGCCGACTGGATACCGATGGAGTTGAAGCCGGCGGCGACCCAGACATTGTCCATCCCCGGCGCAAGGCCAAGGTGATAGGCGTCATCGGGGGTGAAGCTTTCGGGACCATTGAAGAAGGTGTGGATGCCCGCCTCGGCCAGCAGGGGCATCCGGTTCACCGCCTGTTCGAGGATCGGCTCGAAATGGTCGAAATCCTCGGGCAGCTGGTCGAACTCGAAGTCTTCGGAGATGCCGTTCATGCCCCAGGGCTTCGCCACCGGTTCAAAGGCGCCGAGCAGCAGCTTGCCGGCGTCTTCCTTGTAGTAGGCGCATTCCTCGGGGACGCGCAGGGTGGGCAGCTGGGTCAGGCCGGGGATGGTGTCGGTGACGATGTAGAAGTGCTCGCAGGCATGCAGCGGTACGTTCACGCCCATCTGGCGGCCGACCTCGCGGCCCCACATGCCGGCGCAGTTCACCACCATTTCGCATTGGATGGTGCCGCTCTCGCCGCTCTCGGACTGCCAGGAAACGCTGTCGATACGGCGCCCGTCGCGGCCAAAGCCAGTGACCCTGGTACGCTCGATCACCTGCGCGCCGCGCATCCTGGCGCCCTTGGCCAGCGCCAGCGCGATGTTGGCGGGGTCGCCTTGCCCGTCCTTGTCGAGGTAGACGGCGGCCTTCACGTCATCAACGTTCACATGCGGATAGCGGGTTTTCAGCTCCGACGGGCTGATCTCTTCGACCTCGACACCGAATGCGCGGGCCATCGACGCTTGCCGCAGGATCTCCTCGCGGCGCTCGTCGCTCAGGGCCACGGTGATCGAGCCGTTGCGGCGGAAACCGGTGGCGACGCCGGTTTCCTCTTCGAGCTTGCCGTAGAGTTCCTGCGAATATTTCGCCAGTTTGGTCATGTTCTTGGTGGCGCGCAGCTGGGCGATGAGGCCCGCGGCGTGCCATGTGGTGCCGGAGGTCAGCTGCTTGCGTTCGAGCAGCACCACGTCTTTCCAGCCGAGTTGTGTGAGGTGATAGGCGACAGAGCAGCCGATCACACCGCCGCCGAGGATCACGACGCGGGCGCGTTCAGGGGGGAGGGCCATGTTGGGCGTCCTTTCAGATCCGGGGTCAGGCGCGGATGCGGGCGTTGTCTTCATCCCACAGGGTTGGCGTTTCATTGACCGTGGCGCTCAGCCGCTGGCCGTAGACGGCCACCTCGACCGAAGCGCCTGCAGGGACAGATGCATCCAGCATCGCCAGCGCGATGGCCGCCTCGACGCGGTGGCCGTAGGCCGAGGACAGCACCACGCCCGCCAGTTCGCCGTCAGCAAAGACGCTGGCCATGTAGGGGGCATCCTGCTGCCCGGTTTCGACGGTCAGAGACGCTAGCCGTTTGGCGGGCTGTTGCTGCGCCTTTGCCAGCGCGGGTTTGCCGGGGAAATCCTGCGGCTTGTCCAGTTTGACGAAGCGGCCGAGGCCGGTCTCGAAAAGGGTGTAATCGGCGGACAGATCGCCCTTCCACGTGAGATAACCCTTTTCGATGCGCATGGAATTGAGTGCATACATTCCGAAGGGCGTGGCCCCTGCATCGCGGATCGCGGCATAAACCGGCGCGGCATCCTCGGGGGCGCAATGCACCTCCCACCCCAGTTCCCCGACAAAGGAGACGCGCGCCAGCATCGCGGGCTTGCCCGCCACCTTGGCCTGCTGGTGGGTGAGCCAGCCGAGGGTGAGGTCGGCATCAGAGATCCCGGCCAGCACATCACGCGAGGTCGGACCGGTGACCAGCATGCCCACGACATCGCGGGTCTTGTCGGTGACCGTCACCGTCTCGGGCATGGCGGCGCGCAGGATCTCGCCGTCGTGCCAGAGGGCGACGGCAGCTGTCATCAGAGTGAAATCATCCTCGCCGTGGCGGATGCAGGACATCTCTGTCAGCACATGGCCCCGGTCGTCGGCGATGTAGATCAGGTTCATCCGCCCCACTTTGGGCAGGGCCCCGGTGATGAGGCTGCGCAGCGCCTCTGCCGCGCCGTCGCCCTTGAGGCCGAAGCGCGAGAACCCGGCAAGATCGATCACCCCTGCGCCATCGCGCACGCCCAGCACCTCTTCGCGGACGCGTGCCTGCCACGGGCCATTGCGGTCCCATGTGAGCGTCGCATCTTCGGACGTGTCGTCGCCGTCCTTGGCGAACCAGTTCGCCCGCTCCCAGCCGTTGTAGGCCCCCATCTGCGCGCCATCGGCCAGCAGGCGCTCATGGTTGGGTGACAGCTTCTTGTCGCGGCCCGCAGGCCATTCGTGATGCGGGAAGTGCATCGCGTATTCGTGGCCGTAGGTCTCCATCACCTTGGCGCTGGTGAACCCGGCATCGGCGTGGTCGGTGTAGCGGCGCGGATCGACCGACCACATGTCCCATTCAGTGTAGCCGTGCATGATCCATTCGGACAGCACCTTGCCCGCGCCGCCGCCCTGCGCGATGCCGAAGGTGAAGCTGTGCGCCTCGAAGGCATTGGGCACGCCCGGCATCGGGCCGATCATCGGCAGGCCATCGGGGGCGTAGGGGATCGGGCCGTTGATGTTGCGCTGAACGCCCTGGGACCCCAGAAGCGGCACGCGCTCCATCGCGTCCATGATGTACCATTCCAGCCGGTCGAGATCGTCGGGATAAAGCTGGAAGCTGAAATCCTCGGGCATCTCCGCGCCCGACGCCCAGCCCACCTGACAGTTACGCTCATAGGGGCCGAGGTTCAGCGAAAAGGTGTCCTGCCGCAGGTAGTAGGAGCTGTCGACGTCGCGCAGCATCGGCACCTTGCGCTTGTTCTGCTCTGTCCAGGCCTTGATCTCGGGGATCGCCTCGGTGAGGAAATACTGGTGGCTCATGACGGTGAGCGGCACCTCCCGCCCGCCGTGGGGCAGGAACCATTCGCCGACGCGTGCGGCGTAGTAGCCGGCGGCGTTGACCACGAATTCGGCTCGGATATCGCCCTGATCGGTGTGCACCACCCACTCCCCATTCTCCCGGCTGACGCCGGTGGCGGGGGTGAAGCGGGCGATGGTGGCGCCAAGCGCGCGCGCGCCCTTGGCCAGCGCCTGCGTGACCTGAGAGGGGTCGATATCGCCATCGAGCGGATCCCACAGCCCGCCTTCCAGATCATGGGTTTCCATGAAAGGCATGTGGGCCTGAAGTTCATCGGGCGTGCACATGTCCATTTGCAGGCCCATCTGGGCGGCCATGTCGCGGACGCGCTCGAATTCCATCATCCGCGTGTGGCTGTGGGCCAGACGCACCGCACCGGTGATGTGGTAGTTGATCGGATAATCGACCTCTTCGGCCAGATCGCGATACATGGCCAGCCCATAGCGCTGCATGTTCATGATGCCGTAGTTGGCTGCGAAGTTGGGGCAGTTGCCCGCCGCGTGCCATGTGGAGCCCGCCGTCAGCTCGTTCTTCTCGAGCAGGACGCAGTCAGTCCAGCCGGCCTTGGCAAGATGGTAGAGTGCGGAGGTGCCGACGACACCGCCGCCGATGATGACCACTCGGGCCGTGGAGGGAAGAGCCATGATGAAGCCTCAGTAGACAGGAGGGGAAATGACCCAGATCGCGCAGGCGGGGTCTTCGTAGGGGTTGGCCCAGCGGTATTCAGAGCCCTTGATGCGGAAGCTGTCTCCCGCCTCGATGGTGAACCGCTGATCGCCGATGAAGATGTCGAGCCGCCCGGAGATCAGGTATGCGACTTCGGTGGTGGCGCGTTGTTTTGGCTCGTCGAGCGCACTGCCCGGCAGGAAGGTCGAGTGGATGACTTCGAAATCGTCGGTCAGATCGGGCGACACGAGCGACTCGACAAGACCTTCGTCCCGCTCACCGATTTCGCGGCGCGCAGTTGCCCGGACCACATATCCGCGCTCCTCCGGGGGGGCGTCGGTGGCGCCGAAGAACATCGACAGGGGCACGTCGAGGATCCGCGCCATCGCTCGCAGATCCTTCATGGAGGGCTCCGACAAGCCGCGCTCCACTTGGCTCATCCAGCCAACGGAACGGTCGAGCGCCTTCGCCAATGCCTGAAGCGTGAGCTGACGGGCTACCCGTAACGCCTTGATATCTTGTCCGATCATATGATCTCCGGATCCTCGTCCCAGTCGTGGTCCGCTATGCTGGTTGCCACCAAAAAAGGCTCAATGAAAAAGTCGTAAATATTTTCATTTCGCACAAGTGAAAAATGACAACACTTTTTCATCAGACGTAAAGGGTGTGGTTTTCGCCTAAGAAACGGGCAGTTTCGCCGATGGCTCTTTCATTCCTTGGGCGACATTTGGAGGAGGGAGTGCCAATTTGCTTTCCCTGTTGAGCGGGTCTAACTGGTGGAAATGAAGATCCCACCTTAGATACCGCGCCTGAAAGGCTTGCATTTCCCCGGCGTGATCATCGCCTACGCCGTCTGGGCCTACCATCGGCTCGCGCTGAGTACGGCGGATTTAGAGGGTCCGCTCGCCGAGCGAGGCGTAGTCGTCAGCTGTGAAGCCGTTCGCAAATGGGTGAACCGGTTTGGTCAGCATTTCGCACACTGCATCAGGCGCGCCTGGCCCGCCTCAGACAACACTCGGCGCAAATCGAGGCCTCGGCCCGCATCACGCAGCCTTGCTCGATGGATGGGCACTGGCGCGATCCACGCCCGCGCCTGGCCGTGGCGGAGAACCGCATCGCGCTCACCGATCCGCTTGAGGGATTGGTGCGGCTTGTCGACCCCGCAAGTCTTGCAGAAACGGCGACGATCCCGGTCGAGGGGCTGCCCTACAACATCCTCGCCGTGGCGACAGCGGCCTGACCCACTGATCCCGCTTGAGCGGCGGCAGACGCCGAGCAGTAGGCCCAACTTGCACCGCGCGAGGGCACATGCATGCCAATTGCCAAAGGGCCCGCCAATGGCGGGCCCTTTCCGCTCTGCACTGTGGGCGAAGGCGACCGTCCGCGCCGTGAATGGGTTGTCAGAGGAACGGCGACAGCATCATCCAGGCGGCAAGCGCGATCAGCGATCCTGCCAGCAGCTGTGCCACGGGTAATGGAATCACATAGTTCAGCGTTATCGGTCGCTGCAGACCCGCGAAAGCCGTCCAAATTCTTTGCCATACATCGGCTCATCGCGAACTTTCCTGCTATTGTTTAAGCCAAATCCACCCTTCGCATCGCTGGTCAGAACTTCCTTCTATGACCGACAGAGCCAAGAACTATTGGCCCGCGAAGGCCCTAAACGGGATGCTACGGGTGACAAACAAGAGGTCTCCCCATGCTCGAAGCACATGTCGCCACGCGGGAAAACGCCGCCGCAGAACCGCTTGATGCACTGATCGAGCTGACGGCGCTGCCGCTGGCCCACTGCCCGGCAGAGGCCCTCGCGCTGGCCCGCGTTTCGCTGGTCGACTGGCTGATCTGCGGCATCGCCGGGGCGTCCGAGCCCGTGGCCACGAAGATACGTAGCTTTGCCGCGTCGGAGGGGCAGGCGTCCGCCGAGGTTTCGGTCTTCGGCGGCAGCCATGCGCCGGCGCGTACGGCGGCGATGGTCAATGGCACCATCTCGCATGCGCTGGACTACGACGATACACATTTTGACCACGTCGGTCACCTTTCGGTCGGCATCTACCCCGCGGCGCTGGCCATGGCAGAGGCGCAGGATGCCTCGGCGGAGGAGCTTGTCACAGCGTTTCTCGTCGGGGCTGAAGGCGCGATACGTCTTGGCCGAGTCCTTGGCTTGGCGCATTACAATCGCGGCTTTCATCAGACGGCGACGGCTGGGGCATTTGGCGCGACGCTCGCAGCCGGACGCATCGCGAAGCTCGACGATGCGCAGATGCGCGCGGCGCTTGGGCTCTGTGCGACACGGGCGTCGGGGCTCAAGAGCCAGTTTGGTACCATGGGAAAACCGCTGAACGCGGGCATTGCGGCATCCAATGGAGTCGAGGCCGTACAGCTCGCCGCCCTGGGGCTGAGTTCGCCGGACGATGGCGTTTTCGGGCAGCAGGGGTTCGTCGAGACTCATGCCGACGCGCCGGAGCCGTTCATCTACGGATTGTCCGACATTAGGTTCATGGACAACCGTTACAAGTTCCACGCCTGCTGCCACGGCCTGCACGCGATGATCGAGGGGCTGCGCGCGATTGCTGGGCAGGTCGATATCGAGCAGGTCGAGAGGCTGCAGGTCAGGACCAACCCGCGCTGGCTCAAGGTCTGCGACCTGAAGGCACCGCGCACCGGGCTCGAGGTGAAGTTCAGCTATGTCTGGCTGGCGGGGATGGTGCTGAGTGGGCTCGAGACCGGTGAGGGAGGGCTCTACACAGATGCCCTCGCGGCCGATCCCATATTGGCAGCCTTCGCACGGAAGGTGGAGGTCACGGGCGACGCCACGCTCAGTGATCAGCAGGGCGCGGGCACGCTGGTTCTGCGAGACGGAACCCAGCTCACCTACAGGCATGACCTCGCCGCGCCCGTGCCTCCGGCCGAGCTGATGCAGCGCGTTGCTGGCAAAGCCCGGACGGTGCTCGGTGTGCGCGCCGCGCCGCTGCTGGCCATGACTGAGCGGATCGATGCCGACCCGCGTAGCGTTCCCGCCCGCGACATTGGCGCGCTGATCCGCGCGTAAAGCTGGGGCATTAAACCAGGCTGGCTTCCCAGATGCCGCGTTGGACCAATTCGCGCGCGACGTCGAGCGTGACCTGTTCCACCGCGCGGCAGGCCCGCGTCATGACCCGGGCCGGGTTCGACACGAGGTAGACCGGGCGCATCATCGTGGGGGCAATGATCGGGGCGCGCAGCAGCTCGCCTCGTTTGACGAAGTCCTGCGCGGCGACGGGGGCAAAAATCGTGTAACCCGAGCCGCGCGCGACCAACTCCTTGATCTGAGTCATCGCGTCCATCTCGACCACCACGTTCAGCTTGATCCCGTGCTTGCTGCAATAACCCTCGATCATATTGCGCAGCCCGTTCGACGTGAGGATCATATCGAGCGGTTGCAGTTCGGCCAGTGGCACCGGCGTGCCGGGCGGGGTATCGAGGGGCCAGGCGTCGGGGGCCGAATAGAAGAACAGTTCCTCGTCCATCACATGTGTCGCCCGCAAATGCCCGGCATCGGTCAGGTCATAGAGAAACCCGATGTCCACCGTGCCATCCTCGATCCAAGTCTTCAGATAGCCGCTCATCGCCTCGACCGCGCGCAGGCGCACCTCGGGCAGCTCCAGCCGGACCGTTTCGGCCAGCGGCACCGACATGACCATCGAGCATGACGGGGGCATGCCGAAACCCACCCGTCCGCGGACCACGCCGCCGAGCTCTCGCATGTCGTCGATGCAGCGGTCGAGGCTATCGCAAATCTTCCGCGCGTGCTCGACGAAGACATGACCCTCCTGCGTCAGCAGCGTGCCGCGCGGCGAGCGGTCCATCAGCTTGACACCCAGTTCCTCCTCCATGCGCTGGATGTGCTGTGACAGCGAGGGCTGAGCAACCCCGATGCTGTGCGCCGCCGCCGAAATCGACGGCGAATCGGCGATGGCGAGAAAATAGCGTAGCTGTCTTATGTCGATCATCCGCCGAACTCGATCACCTGGCGGATGGCGGTGCCCTGGTCGAGCTGGTCCATCGCGCGGTTGATGTCGCGCAGTCTCAGTCGGTGCGTCAGCATTTTCTCGACCGGCAGCTTGCCCTGCGTGTGCAAAGAGAACATGCGAGGCAAGTCTCTTTGCGGCACGCAGGAACCAATGTAACTGCCCTTGAGTGTGCGTTCTTCGGCCACCAGTTGCAGCGCGTTCAGGGACATGCGGGCGTCGGGGTGGGGCAGGCCGGCGGTGACGGTCGTGCCACCGCGGCAGGTGCAGCCCCAGGCGGTCTCCAGCGCTTTGGTCGAACCGGCAAGCTCGATCGCCACATCGACGCCGCCGCCCGTGGCGTCGCGCACGGCTTCAATTGTGTGTTCGTCGGCCTTCACGGTGCGGGTCGCGCCCATCTCAACCGCGGTCTGCATCTTCGTCTCGAACGGATCAATGGCGATGATCTCGCCCGCGCCAGCCGCCACCGCGCCGAGGATGGCCGAGAGGCCGACACCGCCAAGCCCGAAGACCGCGACCTTCGAGCCGGGCATTACCCGCGCGGTGTTGAACACGGCACCCGCGCCGGTGAGCATGGCACAGGAAAACAGCGCCGAGATGTGTGGGGGCAGGTCAGCTTCGACCCTAACCAGCGATTGGCGCGCAAGGACGGCATGGGTGGCAAAGGCGGAAACCCCGACGTGGTGATTTACCGGCGCGCCGTCCATCGACAGGCGGCGATGTCCGGTCATCAGCTCGCCGACGCCATGGTGCTTCGCCGCGCGGGTGCAAAGCGCGGGCCGTCCTTCGGCGCAGGGCAGGCAGCTGCCGCACCCCGGTGCGAAGATACAGACAACGTGATCCCCGGGGGCAAGATCGTCGACCCCCGCGCCGACCTCCTCGACGAAGCCCGACGCCTCGTGCCCCAGAACCATCGGTACCGGGCGCGGGCGCGTGCCATTGATCACCGACAGATCCGAATGGCACACCCCGGCGGCGGCCACGCGAATCCGCACTTCGCCCGGGCCGGGCGCCGCGAGGTCAAGCTCGCACACCGCCAATGTGCCCGCGGCCTCGAAATCGCGCTCCACCCCCCCGTGCAAGAGCACGGCAGCTTCGATCTTCATCCTTCTCTCCTCCCATAGGCCTGAGCGGCTCCTCTGATGCTCAGGCTAAGGCTTCGGGCGAGGGCCGAAACACCTTTCCCTAGGGGTATAGCTTAAACCTATGACCGGAATTGCGCCAAGGTATTGGCGGGGGTTCACGCTCTGACCCTACGCTCCATCACATCTCGGGCTCTGGGAGGAAGCTATGAGGACTCAATCAAAAGCAGAGAGCGCAAGCGACGGCGCATGGATCAAAGGCCTTGGTCTGGTGGTTGCCGGGCTCGCGCTGACGTTCTCGATGCAGACCGCGTCGGCGCAGGACTGGACGCAAAGTCAGTGGGGCGCCGATGACGAACTCGGCGCGGCGAACCTGATGACCCCCGAGCGGGTGAAGATGGCCGCCGAGTTGGTCACCGAGGGGAAGGTCTACAGCCTTGGCATGATCGTCGGACCGGACACGCCGGCCTTTCCGCCGCGCAGCCTGTCGCTGACGGTGCTGCAGCCGGGTCAGAACGGTAATTCGGGGCTTGGTGAGAACAACTTCACCTATAACGACGACATTTTCATGGGCTGGCTCGGCATCGGGCCGCAGATCGACGGGCTCGGTCATGCCGGGGTCGATCATGTCTATTACGGCGGCCGGACCTATGGCGACTTCGCTCCGGCATCGGGCCTCACTGAACTGGGGCTTGAAAAGCTGCCTGGTCTCGTTGGCCGCGGCGTGCTGCTCGATATGGCGGCCTACTACGGCACCGACATGGTCGAGGAGGGTACGGCCTACACCAAGGAGGACATCCAGGCCGCGGCGGACGCGCAGGGCGTCGAACTGCGCGAAGGGGATGTGGTCCTGTTCAACTCGAACTGGATGGACCTGCTCGATGGCGACGCGCCGGATCCGGAACGCTTCGGTGCGGTCGAGCCCGGCGTCGGAGTGAGCGGGGCGGAGTACCTGGCCGAGATCGGTGTCATGGCCGTGGGCGCCGACACCTGGGGCATGGAGGTGGTCCCAGCGGAAACCGAAGGACAGGCTTTCCGCGCACACCAGATTCTGCAGCCCGAACACGGCATCTACATCCTCGAGAACATGGACACCCGCGCGCTCGCCGAGGACGGCGTGCACGAGTTCCTGTTCGTGCTTGGACAGGCCCGACTGCAGGGCGCCGTGCAGATGATCATCAACCCGATCGCAATTCGCTGATCGGGACTGAAACAGGGAGGAGACCAACATGAAGAAGCTACTGACCACATCGGCGCTCTGCGTTGCGATGCCGCTGGCCGCGATGGCGGCGGACAAGCCCGAGGCGTTGAAGATCGGCATGACTACGTTCCTGACCGGCCCGGCCTCGGTGTTCGGCGTTCCGGCGCGCGATGCGATGAACATCTTTGTCGAGAACCTCAACGCCGAGGGCGGCATCAACGGGGTGCCCATCGAAGTGACCTACATCGACGAGGGCGCCGGCGCCGAGGCGCTGACCTCGGAATACCGCCGGGTGGCGCAGACAGAGGGCGCCGAGGTGATGCTCGCCTCGATCTCCTCTGGCAACTGCCAGACCCTCGCGCCGCTGGCAGAGGACCTGAAGGTGCCGAACCTGATGTGGGACTGCGGCACGCAGCGCATCTTCGAGGAAGGCAGCTATGACTACGTCTTCCGCCCGCAGGGCAACGCGACGTCCGAGATGCTCGCGGCTGTGGCCTACCTCCTGAAGACCCACCCGGATTTCAAGACGATCGCAGTGGTGAACCAGGACTACGCCTGGGGCCGCGACAGCTGGGACATTTTCCACACCGCGCTCGAAGTGATGAAGCCCGACGTGGAAGTGGTAGGCGAGTTCTTTCCCAAGTTCGGCGCGCCGGACTTCTCGACCGAGATCTCGCGGCTGCAGGCGCTGCGTCCGGACGTGGTGCTCTCGACCTCCTGGGGCGGCGATCTCGACACCTTCGTGCAGCAGGCCTTCCAGCGCGGGCTGATGAATACCTCGACCTTCGTGCTGCCGCTGGCCGAAAGCTCGCTCGAGCGTCTCGGCAGCAGCCTGCCCGCAGGCCACATCGTCGGCGCGCGCGGCGATCACTACTTCCTGCACCCCGAGCGCCGCGACGACCCCGACTTCAAAGGGTTCATGGAGCAATACAAGGAAGCAACCGGCGACATCCCCGTCTATTCAGTTTTCCACGCCAGCCAAGCCTTTTCGGCGCTGAAGACCGCTTACGAGAAGGCTATTGCCGACAACGGCGTTGACTGGCCGGACGAGGAGCAGTTGCTGGCGGCGCTCGACGGCCTCGAATTTCAGGGCCTCGGCCGCGCGCTGCACCTGCGCGAGGATCACCAGGGCGTCGAGTCACAGCTCATGGGCACCAGCGCGCAGACCGGCGAGTACCCGTTCGCGACCCTCGAGAACATCATGATCTTCGACGGCGACGGGCTGCTGCCTCCGGTGGGCGAGACCTCAATCGACTGGATCAAGGGCCTCGATGCGAGCTTCGCCGACGGGCTGTCGGTCGAAACCTACGAGAACTGATGCGCTCCCGTCCGGCGCACGCGCCGGACGGGCTCTCGACATGGCCGGCGTTCGTGCTGGGCTGATCTGAGGACC
The DNA here is from genome assembly GCF_056161345.1 of Salipiger sp. ABF4_146. Lineage (NCBI taxonomy): Bacteria > Pseudomonadati > Pseudomonadota > Alphaproteobacteria > Rhodobacterales > Roseobacteraceae > Salipiger > Salipiger sp. ABF4_146. The sequence continues at coordinate 73,559 of NZ_JBSWYX010000009.1, forward strand.
CGGGCCGGTTGCCGGCCGATTTGGGCCATGCAGAGCGCCCGGTCGCTCTTCCGCGACACATTCGAACGGCCCACCAACAAGAGGCGGTCTCATGAACTTGACCATCTTCCTGCTCGCGCTTTTCGACGGAATCTCCTACGCGGCGCTGGTATTCATCGTCGCGCTCGGATTGACCCTGATCTTCGGCGTGATGCGCATCCTGAATGTTGCCCATGGCTCGCTCTACGCGATCGGGGCCTATGCCACGGTCTCGCTGACCGGCTTCTTCCTCGCGCTCGGCTTCGCCCCGGTGTTCGCTTTCCCGCTGATGCTCGTGTCGGCGGTCCTGGTGGGCGTGCTGCTGGGCGGACCAATCGAGTGGCTGCTGCTGCGGCGCATCTACGACAAGCCCGAGGTGCTGCAGCTTCTGGTCACGTTCGCGGTGTTCATGATCCTTGAGGACGTTCAACGTCTCGTCTGGGGCACGCAGCCCTATTTCCAGGCCAGCGCGCTGCAGGCGCTTGGCAACGTGACGCTCTTTGGCGTGACCTACACGGTCTACCAATTGATCCTGTTGCCGCTGGTCGCGATCGGCCTGCTCTTCGGGCTGCGCTTTTTCTTGCGCCATACGGTGATCGGCAAGCTCATCCTCGCCACCACAGAGGATCGCGAGGCCGCGCAATCCATCGGCATCGATGCCGACCGCGTGTTCCTGTTCACTTTCGTCGTCGGCGCGGTGCTCGCGGGGCTCGGAGGTGCGCTCGCCTCGCCCACCACCTCGATCCTGCCGGGCATGGGCGCAGATATGATCGTGCTGTCCTTCGCCGTGGTCGCCACGGCGGGCCTGGGCCAGATTGGCGGCGCGGCGATCGCTGCGCTGATGATCGGCCTGGGGCGGTCCTTCGCCGTCTACGTCTGGCCCGAGGTTGCCGTACTCGTGCCCTATCTCATCATGGTGCTGGTCCTGCTGGTCCGCCCCGAGGGGCTCTTCGGTAGCCCTGTCGCCCGCAAGATCTGAGGACGCGACATGAGCGATATTTCCCAACACTCCACTTCGCGGAGCGCCGTCAAATCCGGCGGCATGCCCTCGCTGCGCGCGCTGCTGACGCTTCTGGCCGTGCTGTTGCTGGCAGCGGTGCCCTTCATCGCGCCCTCGATGCAGCTTCTGATCAACCTGGCGCTGGCCAAGGGCATTGCCGTGCTCGGCGTGACCGTGCTGCTGCGGGCTGGCCAGGTGTCTTTCGGACACGCGCTGTTCTTTGGCATCTCGGCCTACGCCGGGGCCTTCCTGATGGCCTCGCTTCCGGCGGCGGACCTTATTCTCGTGCTGATAGCGGGCGTCATCGGCGCGGCGCTGAGCGGGCTTCTGGTCGGGCTCTTCGTGGTGCGCTACCGCGGTATCTTCTTTGGAATGCTGAACCTCGCGTTCTCGATGATCTTCTGGTCCATCCTCGAGAAGTTCTACCACGTCACCGGCGGCGCCGACGGCATCCGCCTCCCGCGTCCCACGGTGCTGGGCATGGCACTCGAACGGGCGGGATTCGAGGCGGTGATCTTCTACCTATCGATCGCGCTTATGGTTGTGCTGGGATGGTTCACGCTACGTTGGTTCGCCTCCCCGGTGGGTCAGGTCTTCCAGACAATCAAGACCAACGAGACGCGGCTCGAATACCTCGGCCTCTCGCCCAAACGCGTGCTTTTGTCGGGATACCTGCTCTCGGCGATCCTCTGTGGTGTCGGCGGCTCGCTGATGGCGATGACCCAGGGCGTGGTGACACCGGAATACGTCTGGTGGGTGCGCTCGGCCGAGATGGTCTTCATCGCCGTACTTGGCGGCGCGGGCTCGGTGCGCGGGGCCTTCATTGGTGCACTGATCTACGAGATCGTGCGGGTCTATGCCTCGGCCTACGCCGGAGACATTTGGCAAATGCTGCTCGGAGCCTTCCTGCTGGTCATAATCCTCTTTGCGCCGGGTGGCATCATGGGCATCGCGGACGGGCTTATGCACCGCGGCGGCAGGAGCCGAACCAGCACGAGGGAGAACGCAGAATGAACGCGATGAACATGCCGAATGCCGCCAAGCCGCCGCTGCTGGAGACGCGCGAGCTGATGATCAAGTTCGGCGGCGTGACCGCGGCCAACAATGTCTCGATGCAGATCGAGGCCGGGCGCAACCTCGCCATCATCGGCCCCAACGGCGCGGGCAAGACAACCTTCCTCAACATCTGCACCGGCTGGCTGAAGCCGCGCTCGGGCAAGGTTTTCCTGGAGGGCGAGGACATCACCCCGCTGCCGCCGCGCAAGATCGTGCGGCGCGGCGTGGCGCGCGCCTTCCAGATCCCGCAGCTGTTCACCGAGCACACCGCGCTCGAGAACCTGCTGATCTCGGCCTCGGCCCGCGAGGGGCTGCGCAACCCGCTGCAGAACCTGCACAACATTCGCCAGCGTGATGAGATGATGCATCTGCTGGATCTGGTGCATTGCACCGATGTGGCGGACCGGGTCGTGGTCGAGCTCTCGGAGGGGCAGCGCAAGCTGATCGACATCGCCGTGGCACTGGCGCTGAAACCGCGCCTGTTGCTGATGGACGAGCCGACCTCGGGCGTGGCCTCGTCGCAAAAGCACGAAGTGATGGAGATCCTCGTCGGTGCGCTCGCCGAAGCCGGGGTCACCTCGGTCTTCGTAGAACACGACATGGGCATCGTCGCCCGCCACGCCGACGAAGTGGCGGTCTGGAACGCCGGTAACGTGCAACTGCGCGGCACGCCGGAAGAGATACTCGAACACCCCGACGTGATCCGGGACGTCATCGGCGAGGAGGTGGCCTGATGCTCGAATTTCGCAATGTGACCGCCTCGATCGGTATCATCGAGATCCTGCGGGACCTGAACTTCCGCATCGATCCGGCCGAAACGCTTGCTCTGATCGGACGCAACGGCGCGGGTAAGACGACGCTGCTGCGCACGGTCATGGGCTTCACAAAGGTGCGCGGCGAACTTCTCTTTGATGGAAAGCCGCTGACCTCGGTGGCGCCACCCAAGCGCCCGGGACTGGGGATCGGCTACTCTCACGAAGACAGGCGGCTGTTTTCGGCCTTCACCGTCGAAGAGAACATCCTGCTGCCCGCCGATGCGGGGCGGCTCGGCGCGGCGGAGACGAAGCGCCGGCTGGACAAGGTCTACGACATCCTGCCAGAGCTGAAGGAAATGGCGGGCCGCCCTGCAGGCAACGTCTCGGGCGGGCAGGGCAAGATGGTCGCCCTTGCCCGGGCGCTCATGCTCGGCACGAAGCTGGTGATGCTGGACGAGCCGTTCCAAGGCCTGGCACCGGCGCTGGCGCTGCGCTACGCCGACGCGCTGCGCGCCCTGCGCGACAGCGACCGCAGCATCACCCTCATCATTACTGAATCCAATCCCTCGCTGTTGCGAGGTTTCGCCAGCCGGACGCTGGTCATCGAACGCGGCGAGGTCGGCGAAGGGTCGCTCGATCCGGAAAGGAAAAGTGCATGAAAGACTTCCCTGTGAGCTCGCGCAGCCTCGTGCTGCCGAAACCCCTGAACCTCGTCGGCAACGACTTTCTCCCGGCCGCTTCGGGCGCCGAGATGGAGGTGCTTTCGCCGCTCGATGGCCTGCCCTTCACCACGATTGCCGACAGTGGCCTCGAGGACGTTGACGCGGCAGTTGCCGCCGCTCGTGCTGCCTTCGACGGCGGCGCATGGAGCAAGCTCTCGGCGGCGGAACGTGGCCGGCTCATGCTGAAGCTCTCGGCACTGATCCTTGAGCATGCCGAGGAACTGGCGCAGCTCGAGTCCGCCGACAATGGCAAACCCATCGTGCAGGCGCGCGCCGACATGCAAGTGACCGCCCGATATTTCGAATTCTACGGCGGCGCGGCGGACAAGGTGCATGGCGAGATCATCCCCTTCCAGCCCGGCTACAACGTCGAGGTGCAGCGCGAGCCGCATGGCGTCACCGGCCACATCATCCCCTGGAACTACCCGGCGCAGATGTTCGGCCGCTCGGTGGCCCCGGCGCTGGCCATGGGCAATGCCACGGTGCTCAAACCCGCCGAGGACGCCTGCCTCACGGCGCTGCGCATCGGCGAGCTGGCGGTCGAGGCTGGCTTCCCGCCCGGCGCGCTCAACATCGTCACCGGGCGCGGCGAGGTCGCCGGCAAGGCGCTGTCTGAGCACCGCGGCATCGACTTCATCTCATTCACCGGCTCGCCCGAGGTGGGCGTGATGATCCAGACCGCGGCGGCGCGGAACTTCATCGGATGCACGCTGGAACTGGGCGGCAAGTCGCCGCAGATCCTCTTCGAAGACGCCGATCTCGACGCGGCGATCCCAGTGGTCGTCAAAGCGCTGATCCAGAACGGCGGGCAGACCTGTTCGGCGGGCACGCGGGCGCTGGTGCATCGCAGCCTCTGGGACCGAGTCGTGTCCGAGCTGAAGACCGCCTTCGAAGGCATCGAGGCCAGCGCTTCGGATGAGGCGGCGGTGCTCGGCCCGCTGATCTCGGCCAAGCAGAAGCGCCGGGTCGAGGGCTACATCGCGGAGGCCGATGCGCCGCTGATCGCGCGCGGCGGGATCGCGGCGAACGCGCCCGAGGGCGGCTACTACGTTGCCCCCGCTATCTTCGGCCCCTGCGCGCCGGAAGCGCGGATCGCGCAAGAGGAGGTCTTTGGCCCAGTGCTGGCGATGATCCCCTTCGACGACGAGGCTGAGGCCATCCGCATCGCCAATGACACCGACTACGGGCTGGTCGCGGCGGTCTGGACCAAGGACGGCGCCCGGCAGCAACGTGTCGCCAAGGCGCTGCGCTGCGGGCAGGTATTCATCAACGGCTACGGCGCGGGTGGCGGTGTCGAGCTGCCCTTCGGCGGCATCCGGAAATCCGGCCACGGCCGCGAGAAGGGCTTCGCGGCATTGCTGGAGTTTTCCCACATCAAGACGGTCGTGAACAACCACGGCTGAGCGCCGGGGCTGCAAGACATTGCGACAGGTTTCGCCGGCCCGCGGGGGCCGGCCCGAAAGACATGGCTAGGAGAATGAAAGTGAGACTTCAGGGCAAGACAACTATGATCACCGGCGCGGCCTCGGGCTTCGGCAAGGGCATCGCCGAGGTCTATATCCGCGAGGGGGCCAAGGTCGCCGTGGCCGACCTCAACGCCGATGGCGCCCGCGCCGTGGCCGAGGAACTCGGGCCGAACGCCATCGCGGTCACCTGCGACGTGTCCAAGTCCGACCAGGTCGAGGCGGCGGTGGCGCAGACCACCGAGGCCTTCGGCAGTCTGGACATCGTGGTCAACAACGCCGGCTGGACCAACCCGAACCGGCCGCTGATGGAAACCGACGAAGAAACTTTCCGGCGGATCTACGACATCAATGTGCTGTCGATCTTCCACATGACCAAGACCTGCGTGCCGCTCTGGCGCAAGCAGGGTGGCGGCGTGATGCTCAATGTTGGATCGGTGGCGGGCATCCGTCCGCGGCCCGGCCTGACATGGTACAACTCGTCCAAGGGCGCAGTGAACATCATGACCAAGTCCCTGGCGGTCGAGCTGGCGCCGGACAAGATCAGGGTCTGCGGCATTGCGCCGGTCATGGGGGTCACCGGGCTGCTCGAACAATTCATGGGCATGCCTGACACCCCAGATAACCGGCAGAAGTTCCTCGCGACGATCCCCATGGGTCGCTTCTCCGAACCGCGCGACGTCGCCAATGCCGCGCTCTATCTCGGTTCGGACGAGGCGGATTTCATCACCGGCGTGATCCTTGAGGTCGACGGCGGCAGAACTGTCTGATCCGGGATCCCGTCCCGGTACCCCCAAGGCCAGAGGAGAAGACCCATGCCAAGCCGCAAGATGCTCGACGCGAAGCGCCAGGCGACGGGGCAGGGGGCGACGCCCGAGACCAGCGTCGTAACGGCCAAGATCCTCGGTGTGCTTGCCGCCGAGGAGGTGCGCCGGGTCATCGACATTGGCTGCGGCAGGGGTGATCTCGCCGCGGCGCTGGTGCGTCGCGGCTACGCCGTCACCGGTGTCGACCCGCAGGCAGAAACGCTGGAGATCGCCCGGGGCCGGGCACCGGGGGCCGAGTTTCTGCAGGCGGGGGCCGAGGCCATCCCCGCGCGGGCGGGCAGCTTCGGCGCGGCGGTTTTTCTGAATTCCCTGCACCATGTTCCGGAGGGGATGATGGACGCCGGGCTCGCGGAGACATGGCGCCTGCTGCGGCCGGACGGCGTTCTTGTGGTCGTCGAGCCGCTGGCCCGGGGCAGCTTCTTCGAGGCGATGCGCCGGGTTGACGACGAAACGGAGGTGCGCGCGCAGGCGCGCGCGGCGCTGGATCGCTTCGGTGCCGGTCAGCGCTGCGAGACCGTGGAGGATGTGCAGCTTGACCGGATCAGCCGCTTCGCGTCCGTAGACGCCTTTGTCACCTATCTCTGCGCGGCGGACCCTGCGCGCCAGGCCCTCATCGATGCTGATCCCGAGGCCGTGACCCGGGACTTCCTGCACTGGGCCGAGAACCCCGGCGACGAGGCGCCCTACCAGCTCACCCAGCCGCACATGGTCCGGGTCCTGCGTAAGCTGCCAGGCTGAACTCAGCCCGCGTTCGCCAGAATGGCGCGGGCGCGCAGGCGCACCGGCTCGTCGACCATGGCGCCATCCACAGCAACCGCCCCGTCCCCCGAGGCCAGGACGCGCGCGGCCCAGTCCCTTTCGGCGGCGGTCGGGGCAAAGCCGATCCGGATCGGTGCGATCTGCCGCGGGTGGATGCAGAGCTTCCCGCTCATGCCGAGGCTGCGGGCATGGCGGCTGTCGTCTTCGGTGAGTTCGGGGTCCGAGAGGTCGGTGGTGACACCGTCGATCGGCGCGGCGATCCCGGCGAGGCGCGAGGCGATGACCAGTTCGAGCCGCACCGAGCGCAGAGTGTCGCGCAGGTGCTCGCAACCGATGTCGGCGCAAAAGTCGATCGACCCAAAGGCGAGGCGTGGCACGTCCGCACAGGCGGCGATCTCTCGCGCGGCGGCAAGCCCGCGCGCGCTTTCGATCAGCGGCAGGATCGGACGGCCCGCCCGCTGCGCGACCTCGGCGACGGCATCCGGGCATTCCGCCTTGGGCAGCATGACTGCTGCAAAGGGCAGGGCGGCGGCGGCCTCGACGTCCGCAGTGTGCCATGGCGTGGCGGCGGGGTTGACCCGGACCAGGACGGGAAGATCGGTGAAATCGCAGGCGAGCGCTGCGCGGGCCGCGTCCTTGGCCTCCACCGCCACGGCGTCCTCGAGGTCGAGGATCACCGCGCAGGCGCCCGAGGCCGCCGCCTTGGCGAAGCGGTCGGGGCGGTTGGCGGGCACGAAGAGCGGGGCGCGGAGCGTCTCGAGGCTTACCATCGGGCGATTGCCTCCATCGCGACGGGCCCATCCGGCCGCGAGGTCCAGAGGCTCATGCCTTCCGCGGTGTCCTGCGCGTTCAGCGTGAAGTCCGCCGTGTCGAAAAGCGGGGATAGACTTCGGAAGCGGAATTCGGAAGGCATCGCGCCACGCAGGTCGGCGGCATATTGGGCCAGCAGCGTCGCCTGCAGCGGGCCGTGCACGATCAGCCCGGGGTAGCCTTCCTCACCGGTGACATAGGGCTGGTCATAGTGGATGCGATGGCCGTTGAAGGTGAGCGCGGAGTAGCGGAACAGGAGTACGGGATCTGCTGCAATCTCCTTGCGGTGCGCGCCGGGCGCGGCGGCGTCGGGCTCGGCCTTTGGCGCTCCGGTATCGACACCGCGATAGACGATGTCCTGGCGCTCGGTGACCGCGGGGCCATCGCCGTCTGAAATTTCGTGCTCGACGGTGACGAAACAGAGCGGTCCGGTGCGGCCACGCTTGAGCACTGCGTCGCGGATGGTCGAAAGCCGCGTGACCGTCGCGCCAAGGCGCAGCGGACGGTGGAAGGTGAAGGCACCGCCGGCCCACATGCGTCGGGGCAGCGGAACCGGCGGCAGGAAGCCTCCGCGCGCGGGATGACCATCCGGGCCGAGTTCGCCTGCGGGCACCGCTGGCTGGGTGAGGCAAAGGTGAATGAGCAGGGGCGCCTCGGCGCCGTCGTCGAGTGGTCCGTTGCGCCCGAAGGTGGCGTTGAAACGTTCGGCAAGCGCAGGCGTCAGAAGTTCCGAGCGGGTCTCGGTCCGACCGATCCAGCGACGAAGGGCGTCGATGTCGATGTCCGGATCGGTCATGGTTTCGCTCATGCTCAATTCTCCGTCTCGAGATGCGGCGCTGGCAGGCCCGGCACCGGACCGTAGCTGCGGGTTTCTCCGGCAACGCGCGGGGCGGGTGCAGGGTAGGACACCGGCCCGTTGGGCGTGTCGACCTCGATGCGCCGCAGGTGGGGATGGGTTGAAAGCCCTGCCATATCGTTCACCGATGCCATGGCCACATCCGCCCTGTCCAGCGCGGCCATAGCCTCGTCATGGCTCATCCGGGCGAAGGCCTCGGCGACGATGCCATCGGTCTCGGGACGGCTGGCCACCCGCGCGACGTTGGTGGCAAAGCGCGGATCGCGTCCAAGCTCGGGGCGCTTCAGGAAGTGCTCGCAGAGCATCCGCCATTCCCTGTCGCTCTGGATCGAGATGAGAATGAGCTGGCCGTCACGGGTCTCGAAGGCGCTGTAGGGCGAGATCGAAGGATGCGCCATGCCGACGCGGCGCGGGGTCTTACCGCCCTCGTGGTTGAGCAGCGGCACGGTCATCCATTCCGCCATGACGTCGAACATGGAGATGGTGATCGCCGTACCCTTGCCGGTGATCCCTCGCGCGATCAGCGCCTCGAGAATGGCGGCATGGGCGGTGGCGCCTGTGGCGACATCGACGATGGACATGCCCACACGTGCCGGTTCCGACGGGCCGCCGGTGATTGAGCAGAGCCCCGACTCCGCCTGGATCAGCAGATCGTACGCCTTGCGGTCTGCCATGGGACCACCCTCGCCATAGCCGGTGATCGAGCAGGTTATCAGCTTCGGGTAGTCGCGGGCGATACGCTCGGGCGTAAAGCCCAGTCGGCCAAGCGCGCCGCGTTTGAGGTTCTGGACCAGCACGTCGGCATCCTTGAGTAACCGAGCAAGTTCCACGCGCCCGCCATCAGACCGCAGATCGAGCGCGACCGAGGTCTTGCCGCGGTTGAGCCAGACGAAATAGCTTGATTGCCCCGCTGCGACGGCATCGTAGCCGCGCGCGAAGTCACCCTCGGGACGTTCGATCTTGATCACCTCGGCGCCGGCATCGGCAAGACGCGAGGTGGCGAAAGGAGCCGCCACCGCCTGCTCGACGGCAACGACCTTCAGGCCAGCAAGGGGGAGGGTCATCAGAAGCTCCGAGGCAGGCCGAGCACGTGCTCGGCGACGTAGGACAGGATGAGGTTGGTCGAGATCGGCGCGACCTGATAGAGGCGCGTTTCGCGGAACTTGCGCTCGACGTCGTACTCGCAGGCGAAGCCGAAACCGCCGTGGAACTGAATGCAGGCGTTGGCCGCCTCCCAGCTAGCCTTCGCTGCGAGATACTTGGCCATGTTGGCCTCGGCGCCGCAGGGCTTGCCCTCGTCGAAGAGCGCGCAGGCCTTGTAGCGCATGAGGTTTGCGGCCTCGACCTCGACATAGCTTTCCGCGATGGGGAACTGCACGCCCTGGTTCTGACCGATGGGACGGCCGAAAACGGTGCGCTCGCCTACGTATTTCGAAACCCGGTCGATGAACCAGTAGCCGTCACCGATGCATTCTGCCGCGATCAGCGTGCGCTCGGCGTTGAGCCCGGTGAGGATGTACTTGAAGCCCTTGCCCTCCTCGCCGATCAGGTTTTCCTCGGGGATCTCGAGGTTGTCGAAGAAGAGCTCATTGGTCTCGTGGTTGACCATGTTGGGGATCGGGCGGACCTCCATGCCCGAGCCCATCGCCTCCTTGATGTCGACGAGGAAGATCGACAGCCCCTCGGATTTCTTCTTCACCTCCGAGAGAGGCGTGGTGCGGGCGAGCAGGATCATCAGGTCAGAGTGCTGCACCCGGCTGATCCAAACCTTCTGCCCGTTGATCACATAGCGGTCGCCCTTCTTGACGGCGGTGGTCTTGATCTTGGTGGTGTCGGTGCCGGTGGTCGGCTCGGTCACCCCCATGGATTGCAGGCGCAGCTCGCCCGAGGCCAGCTTGGGCAGGATGCGACGGCGCTGCTCCTCGGAACCATGCCGCACGAGCGTGTTCATGTTGTACATCTGGCCGTGGCAGGCGCCGGAGTTGCCGCCGGCGCGGTTGATCTCCTCCATGATCACCGAGGCCTCGGTCAGCCCCAGTCCCGAGCCGCCGTAGTCCTCGGGGATCAGCGCGGCCATCCAGCCCGCTTTGGTCAGCGCGTCGACGAACTCTTCCGGGTAGCCGCGGGCCTCGTCGATCTTGCGGTGGTACTCGTCGGGAAACTGGGCGCAGAGCGCGCGCACTGCGTCGCGAATGTCCTGAAAGTCTTCTTCAACGTGCTGAAGCAACGCGCTCTCCTTCCGTCGGCTTTACCTGCGCCCAAGGGCGCTTTGGTCTGCAGACTGCCGCATCGCGGCGGATCAGCGGAAATACGGGTTTGTCATGGGGGCCATATGCTCAGTCTATGGCCCCTTCGGTTGACGCGCGGAGGGCCGGCTCAGCTTTCGGCAGGCGCGGGGGCCCGGCGCCAGCGCGCCGGGCCGAGCCGGTGCACCGACTGCCCGGTGCTGTCCACCGCCACTGTCACCGGCATATCACGGATCTCGAATTCGCGGACCGCCTCCATGCCGAGGTCCTCGAAGGCAACCATGCGTGCGCCCCGGATCGCTCGAGATACTAAAACCGCCGCGCCGCCCACGGCGATGAGGTAGGTCGCGCCGGCTGCAGCGATGCGCTCGACTGCATCGGGCCCGCGCTCTGCCTTGCCGATCATCGACAGCAGCCCCTGATCGAGCATCATCTGCGTGTAGCTGTCCATCCGGGTCGAGGTGGTTGGCCCGGCGGGGCCCACCACCTCGGAGCCGACCGGGTCGACCGGCCCGACGTAGTAAATCACCCGGCCCTGCAGTGAGAAGGGTAACGTCTCACCCCGCGTGACGATCTCGCTGATACGCCGGTGAGCGGCATCGCGCCCCGTGAGGATGTGCCCGCTCAGCAGCAGCGTCTCTCCGGGCTGCCACTGGGCCATTTCCTCCTTGGTCAGCGTGTCGACATTCACCCTGCGCAGGGTCCCGTCAGACGCGCTGCCGCCGATATCGGGCCAAAGCGAGAGGTCGGGTGGATCAAGGTAGACCGGCCCCTCGCCGGTGAGCGTCACCTTGGCGTGCCGGTTTGCCGCGCATTGCGGCATCAGCGCCACCGGCTTCGATGCGGCATGGGTCGGGTAGGACGTGACCTTCACGTCGACCACCGTGGTCAGCCCGCCGAGCCCCTGCGCGCCGATCCCCAGGGCGTTGATCCGCCCGTAGAGTTCGACCCTCAACTCCTCCTCAGGTGTTGCGGGGCCGCGCTCCAGCAGGTCGTGCATGTCGATCTCGTCCATCAGCGCGCGCTTGGCAAGCAGCATGGCCTTCTCGGCGCTCCCGCCAACACCGACCGAGATCACCCCCGGTGGGCACCAGCCCGCGCCCAAGCCCTCGACGGTCTCGACAACCCAGTCGGCGACCGAGGCGGCGGGATCGAGCATGGCATAGCGCGCCTTGTTTTCCGAACCGCCGCCCTTCGCGGCCACCATCAGTTCGAGCCTGTCGCCAAGACAGCTCTCCACGTGTGTCACGGCCGGGGTGTTGTCGCGGGTGTTGCGGCGGGCGAAGATCGGGTCGGCCACCATCGAAGCGCGCAGCGGATTGCCCTCGTCGAGATAGGCAAGGCGGACGCCTTCGTTGATACACTCCTCCAATGTCCGGTCGCCGGAGATCTTCGCCGACTGACCGAGGCGCGCAAAGACCGTCACCATTCCGGTATCCTGGCAGACCGGGCGGTGGCCGAGCACCGCCATCCGCGCGCTTTGCAAGATCTGGCCGATCGCGTCCCGTGCCGCGGGACTCTCCTCGCTCCGATAAGCCTCGGTGAGGCGCTGCATGTAGTCCGGCGCATGGTAAACCGCGATGTACTGAAGCGCTGCGCGGATCGTTTCGGTGATGTCCTTGCCTCGGATCGTCGTCATGGTGCCTCCCTCCCTCACGCGCGCAAGGATGCAGCACGTCACAGATATTTGCGAGTGCGCTGGCCAGAGCGGAATCCTATTGCCGCGTGAGAAACATCCAATGGGCGGTCGTGAGCGATACGTTTCTTGGCTATCACCTCGAAAGACCCGGCTTGAGGCGCTCGGCTGAAGGCTACGTGTGGCTTATTTCTAAGGACGGCGGCCCGACGAGGCGATGTCGGCAGCCAGCGCACACGTCCGGCTACGGGGCGATCATCTCTCGGATTTCATCGCGACGATCCCGCCGTATCTCTTGGGTTGATCTTGGTTGGACGGCGCTCCGCGAGCGGGTCTCGGACTAGCGTCGCCCGACAGCCGGAGAACGTTTTGCAGTTCGGAATAACGTGCGGCGACCACGGCCTGTTGTTACATAGTTCGACCTTATGGGCCCGGACGTGGACACATTCGTAGCTCTCAAAGGTGGCTAGTCCGCGCGCTTGGCGCGATGTCCGGCGGGACTATCGTGACCCAAAGACCTTCATGATAGAAGTGAGGGAACCCGACCCAAGCAATGGGTCAACTTCAGCAGCACCCATTGCTGGACCAATGGACCCGTCTGGCGAGGGACCTTGGGGCATGGTCTGGCGGCGGCAGCTTTGACGAGGCGAAGCGCCACGGCGTGGCGGACCCGTGGTCCATGCATTGGTGTGTGCGGTTGAGCGCCACATCGATTCGCGCTGCGAAGTCTTGTTCGCAGGCAAAGGAGACGCGAGACGCCGGCTCCCCGAAGCCATGCGCACATGAGGCCTGGGGTAACTTGCTCTCAGCAAGTCAGAAATTCCGATTGAACTTCTGCACACAACAAAAAGCTAGTAATATAGCTTTTAATGTTTTAGCTCTTTCACGGGAGGGATCGGCCACCGCTTCGGGCTCGGCTGATCGATAACTGGGAGAGGAGCCCCCCTCATGCTTAGACTGCTTGTGAACGCCCTGCCTGCGCTTGCCATCGCCGGCTTCGGCGCGACCGCCACGCTCGCACAGGACGCTGCCGAACTGCCGCGATCGATGATCTGGAGCGCCTATGACGTCGGGTCCGGCGGCTACACCGAGGCCTCGGCTATCGCCAACGCCGTCCAGGGCAATTTCGACACTCGTATCCGGGTTCTTCCCTCGGGCACCTCCATCGGCCGCCTGCTGCCGCTGCGCGAACAGCGCGCGCAGTTCGGGTTCCTGTCGAATGAGCTCTTCTTCGCCAGCGAAGGCACCTATGAATTCTCGGCGCCTGACTGGGGGCCTCAGGATGTGCGTGTGATGCTCGGGCGCCCGGCTTCCGTTGGGATCATCGCCGCCGGTGACCTCGGAGTCGACAGCGTCGACGACCTGCGCGGCAAGCGCGTCGGCTTTGTCCGCGGCAACCCGTCGCTGAACATTAAGACCGACGCCTATCTTGCCTTCGGCGGTCTCACCCGCGATGACATCGAAGAGGTTTGGTTTGGCAGTTACGGTGCACTCAAGGACGCGATCATCTCCAACCAGCTCGATGCCATGGGAATGGTTCCGACCTCCTCTTTCGCCCGCGAAATCGAAGCCAGTGCGCGTGGCCTGACCTGGCTTAACTTCTCGCCCGAGGACACCGAGGGCTGGGACAACGCCACCAGCGTCATCAGCTTTGCCGAGCCGCACCAACAGACCACCGGGGCTGGCATCTCCGAAGAGAACCCGGTGTGGCTGCTGGGCTACCGTTACCCGATGCTGGCCACCTACGCCGAAACCAGCGAAGACGAGGTCTACAACCTCGTAAAAGCGATCGATCAGAGCTTTGGCGATTTCCGCGACGCCACGGCCGAGGCGGCGAACTGGGCCGTGGAAGGTGCCATCGTGCCGCCGGCCGACGCTCCCTTCCACGAAGGCGCGATCCGCTACGCCAAGGAAATGGGCTATTGGACCGAAGCAGCGCAGGCTTGGCAGGACGAACGCCTGGCCCGTGCCGACGCGGTGAAGGCCGCCTGGGCCGAAGCGCGCGCGGCCTATGATGGCGACGATGAGGGTTGGCCCGAGTTCTGGGACAGCTGGCGTGCTGACCACCTGACGAACTGATCCCAGCGATTACGTCACGCGGGTCCGTTCAGCTCGGACCCGCCCCCCTTCCTACTTCAGAGCGTGAGCGAGGTCCGTGATGAGCGATCCGCAGTCTATTCCTGTGTCCGACCAGCAGGGCACTTCCGAGAGTTCAGGTGTCAAGGTCGGCATGATGCACGGCCCGACACGAGCGGTGGTGCTCATCCTCGGTCTGATCGCGCTCCTGCTGAACGTCGACCGGCTCTTCAATACGCAGATGCTGATCGGTTACGTGCTGCTCGACACGTCGTATTTCTACCTGCTGACCGGCATCTTCCTGGCCATTGTGTTCCAGGCTTACCCACTGCCTCATGACAAGTTTGGCGTGGCGGGTCGGATCGCGGACGTGGTCTTTTCAGTTCTCGCTCTCGGCTCCGCCTGTTTCTTCGCCTGGAACGGTGAGCGCATCCTGATGGAGGGCTGGGACCTCGTCGCGCCAACCAATGCGCAGGTCGTCTCCGGGGTCTTCTGCCTCCTGGTGCTCGAGGCGCTTCGGCGGACGGGCGGGCTGGTGCTGTTGCTCATCTGTGGCTTTTTCTTCCTCTTCCCGCTCTTCGCCGAGAGCATGCCGGGCTTTCTCTGGGGGCCGTCCACCGACATTCCCGGCCTGGTGATGATGCATGCTCTGGGATCGGAGAGCATCATCGGCGTGCCGATGCGCGTCGTCGCAGGTCTGCTGATCGGTTTCCTGCTCTTCGGCTCGGCGCTGGTGGTGACCGGTGGTGGTGCCTTCTTCATGGCCTTTGCCGAGGCGCTTCTGGGCCGCAGCCGCGGCGGTCCCTCCAAGGTGGCGATCCTGTCCTCGGGTTTTTTCGGCTCGCTGTCTGGGTCGGTGATCTCCAACATCGTGACCACCGGGCAGATGACCATCCCGACGATGAAGAAAGTCGGCTATCCGGCCCGTTATGCCGCGGCGATCGAGGCCTGCGCTTCCACCGGCGGGGCGCTGATGCCCCCGGTCATGGGCGCTGTGGCTTTCATCATGGCCGAGAACCTCAACGTCGCTTATTCCACCGTGATGATCGCGGCGATCGTTCCGGCGGCGCTGTTCTACCTCGCGCTCATGCTGCAGACTGACTGCTATGCCGCGCGCCGAGGGCTCGCCGGGCAGCGCCCCGAGGACCTGCCGAAGCTCTGGCCGACACTGAAGGGCGGCTGGCACTTCCTGCTGTCGCTCGTCGTGCTCGTCTACCTGATCGTGGCGCGCGGGATCGAGGCGCAGGCGCCGTTCTACGCCACCCTCATGCTGCTGGTGACGAGCGCGATCAACGGCTGGATCCGTGGCGAGAACCAGCTGACGCTCGGCCGCCTCGTCGATCTGCTTGAAGACGCGGTGCGCAACATCGCCAACATCGTGGGCATTCTGGCCGGCGTAGGCCTGATCGTCGGGGCGCTCAGCTACACCGGGGTCGGCGGTGCCTTCTCGCGCGAGCTGCTGCAGTTCGCCGGTGACAACGTTTTCCTGCTGCTGCTCTTCGGGGCCCTGACTTCCTTCGTGCTGGGCATGGGGATGACCGTCAGCGCCTGCTACATCTTCCTAGCCATCGTGCTGGGGCCGGCCATGGCCGGGGCGGGGCTGAACCCGATCGCAGGGCATCTCTTCATCCTCTACTGGGGTATGCTGAGCTACATCACGCCGCCGGTCGCGCTGGCCGCCTTCGCCGCCGCCGTGATCGCCAAGTCCGACGGCATGCGCACCGGGGTGCTGGCGATGCGCCTCGGGGCCGTCAACTTCGTGCTGCCGTTCATCTTCGTGCTCAACCCGACGCTCGTGATGCAGGGTGCACCGCTCGACATCCTGCATGATGTGGGCAGCGCAGTGCTGGCGGTGTGGTTGATGGCAGCCGCAAGCGAGGGCTGGCTCCATTTCGTCGGGCGACTGAGCATTCCGGCGCGCGTTTTGCTGGGCGCGGCTGCGGTCACGCTGGTGATCCCCGGCTACCTGTCGGACGGCATCGGGCTGGCGCTTCTCGCGGCGGCAGTCCTGCTGAACCGCTTCACCGTAATCGACAGCCCTCGCGAACCTGCTCGCAGCGCGGCCCATTCCACCGATTGAGAGAGGATAGCCCAATGAACACCTACAGTGCTCCCTCGCATGGCACCGTTCACCTCGAAGTCACCGACGGCATTGCCGTGCTGACCATCGACAATCCCCCGGTCAACGCTGGGTCCCACGCGATCCGCAAGGGCCTCATTGAGGCGCTGCGGCGTTGCGGCGACGTGCGAGGCGCGGTGCTGATCGGGGCTGGGCGCAGTTTTATCGCCGGGTCGGACCTGCGCGAGTTCGGCGCGCCCCTAGCCTGGCCTGAGCTGCCGGACGTAATCACCGCTTGCGAAGAGGCGCCATTCCCCGTGGTTGCCGCCATTCACGGTGTGGCACTCGGCGGCGGGCTCGAGCTGGCGCTCGGCTGCGACTACCGTATCGCAACACCTGAGGCGAAACTGGGTCTTCCGGAGGTATCGCTGGGCATGGTACCCGGTGCGGGCGGCACACAGCGGTTGCCCCGGCTCACGGGACGGATCGCCGCGCTCGAGATGATCTGCGGCGCGACCCGTATCCCTGGCGTCAAGGCGGAGGCCCTCGGCCTCGTGGACGTGGTCGCTGAAGGCGATCTGCTGGAGGCCGCCAAGAAATTTCTATTGGAAGACCGTCCGAAGCGCGTTGTGGCGCAACTGGGCGTCCCGCAAGAGGACGAGGCCGCGATCGAGGCCGCCGCCGCGAAGGCGCTTCACAAGGGCAGGGGTCGCCCGAATGTCGCCGAGGCGATCCGTCTGGTGAAAGCGTCTGCGGACCCGGATGTTGCCGCGGTGCTGGCGGACGAGCGGGCGGTGTTCCAGAAGCTGCGCTTGTCCGACGACGCCTTCGCCCTGCGGCACCTGTTCTTTGCCGAGCGCAAGGCGGGCAGCGTCGACGGGCTCGACGCTAAGCCGCGCCCAGTCTCGGCCGTCGGTGTCATCGGCGGCGGGACCATGGGGCAGGGTATTGCGCGCGCCTGCCTCGCCGCGGGCCTGCCGGTCACTCTCGTCGAGCGGGACGCCGACGCGCTGGAACGCAGTCTTGGGGCGCTGCGGGATGCCCTGCAAGCCAAGCACAAACGGGGACGGCTTTCGGAGGTGGCGCTTGCCTCGCAGCTGGCTGCGCTTTCGGGAACCACGGTGATCTCGGATTTGACCGGCTGCGATCTGGTCATCGAGGCGGTGTTCGAAGAACTGTCGGTCAAGGTGCCGCTCTTGACCGAGCTCGACGCCGCGCTGCCACGCGAAACGGTCATCGGCACGAACACTTCGTATCTCGACATCAACGCCATGGTCGCCGACCTGCCTGGCCGGTCGCGCGTGCTGGGGCTGCATTTTTTCAGCCCAGCCGATGTTATGCGTTTGCTCGAAGTCGTGCGCGCTGAAGCCACCGCCGACGAGGTGCTGGCCACCGGGCTGGCACTGGCAAAGCGCCTTGGCAAGCAGCCCGTTGTGGCGCGCGTCGCCGAGGGCTTCATCGGAAACCGCATTTATGCCGCCTACCGCCGCCGTGCCGAGCTGCTGGTGCTCGACGGCGCCGCGCCCGAAGATGTGGATGCAGCTGTCGAAGCCTTCGGCTTCGCTATGGGACCGTTCGCGGTGTCCGACATGAGCGGGCTCGATATCGCCTGGGCAATGCGCAAGCGGCAGGCCGCGACGCGCGACCCGGCAGCGCGCTACGTCACCATCCCCGATCGGCTCTGCGAGGCGGGACGGCTGGGACGCAAGACCGGTGGCGGCTGGTACGACTACCCCGAGAAGCGCCCCGAACCTTCGGCTGACGTGGCAAAAATCATCGAGGCCGAGCGCGCCGAGGCCTGCACCACCCCGCGTTCCTTCGACGCCGAGACGATCCAGCGGCAACTGCTGATCGCCATGGTCAACGAGGCCGCGCTGTTGCTGTACGAGGGCGTCGCGCAGCGCGCCTCCGACATCGATGTGACCCTCGCCAATGGCTACGGCTTCCCGCGCTGGAAGGGCGGGCCGCTGTGGTGGGCGGCACAGCAGTCCGCGGACCGCATCGAGGCCGATCTCGACGCGCTTGAGACGGCGATCGGCCATGGCTTCGCCCGGGGCCCGGTGCCCGAAATCCTCGAAGACCTGAAGGGCTAAGCCATGCAGACGGTCTACATTTGCGATTACATCCGCACTCCCATCGGCCGCTACGGTGGCAGCCTCTCGGGCATTCGCGCCGACGATCTCGGTGCGCTACCGCTGCTTGCGTTGCAGGATCGACATGAAGGCCTCGACTGGGCTGATACCATCGATGTCATCTACGGCTGTGCCAACCAGGCGGGCGAGGACAACCGGTCGGTGGCGCGCATGGCGCTGCTGCTCGCCGGGCTGCCAGAGACCGTGTCGGGCACCACGATCAACCGGCTCTGTGGCTCCGGCATGGATGCGGTTCTGGCGGCCTACCGGCGGCTTGCCGTGGGTGAGGGGGATCTTGCAGTTGCGGGCGGCGTCGAGTCGATGTCGCGCGCGCCCTTCGTGATGCCAAAGGCGACCAGCGCCTTTTCGCGTCAGTCGAAGGTTGAGGATACGACTGTCGGCTGGCGACTGGTGAATCCGGAGATGCATGCGCGCTACGGCACCGACTCGATGCCTGAGACTGCCGAGAACGTTGCCGCCGACTTCGGCATCTCGCGCGCGGATCAGGACGCCTTTGCCCTGCGCAGCCAGCAGAAGGCGGCCGCCTCGCGCGACGTGATGGCCGAGGAAATCATCCCGGTGGCGGTGCCGCAGCGCAAGGGTCCGCCGGTCATCTTTGATCAGGACGAGCATCCGCGCAGTTCCACCGCCGAGAAGCTGGCGGCCCTTCCGACCCCATTTCGCGAAGGCGGTAGTGTCACCGCGGGCAATGCCTCGGGGGTCAACGACGGGGCGGCGGCTCTGATCCTTGCCACCGAGGCCGGGATGAAACGCCACGGACTAACGCCGTTGGCGCGGATCACCGGCGGCGCAACCGCGGGGGTGGCGCCGCGCATCATGGGCATGGGCCCGGCCCCGGCGACCGAGAAGCTCTGCGCCCAACTCGGTGTGACGGCGGACAGCTTCGACCGCATCGAGCTCAACGAGGCCTTTGCCGCGCAGGCGCTGGCCGTGCTGCGGCGGCTCGGGATCGCCGACGATGATCCCCGGGTGAACCCCTATGGCGGCGCGATCGCGCTCGGCCATCCGCTCGGCATGTCCGGCGCGCGGATCACCGGCACCGCCGCCCGGATGATCGCGCGCGGCGACGGCCACACCGCGCTCGCGACTATGTGCATCGGGGTGGGGCAGGGCATCGCCATCTCCCTCGCCGCCGCCTGATTTCAGAAAGGACCGACCAATGGGTATCGACATCAGCTTCAACGGGAAAGTCGCCGAGATCACCATCGACGTGCCCCCCGTCAATGCCATCACTCTCGCCAACTATGCCGAGATCGGCGAAGCCTTTGACGCCGCCGACACTTGGGAGGGGATCAACTGCATCATCCTGACCGGGGCCGGCAGTCGCGCCTTCTGCGCCGGGCTTGATCTAAAGGAATTCCTTGCCGCCACCGTGGAGGAAGACCCCTCCCGCGCCCGCGTCGTGCGCCGCTGCTTCAAGTCGGTCCGCGATTGCGCGCTACCCACCATCGCGGCGGTGAACGGTCCCGCGCTTGGCGCAGGCACGGTGCTGGCGTCGGTCTGTGACATCCGGCTGGCGTCGGACACCGCGAAGTTCGGCACGCCGGAGGTCAACATTGGCCGCTGTGGCGGGGCGGCGCACATGGGGCGGCACCTGCCGCAGGGCCTGTTGCGCAAGATGTTCTTCACCGGGGAACCGATCGACGCGCAGGAGGCATGGCGCTTTGGCTTCGTGCAGGAAATCTACGCCCCCGATCAGCTGATGGAGGAGGCCCGCGCGCTGGCGGCCAAGATCGTCACTAAGGCGCCGCTGGGCCTGCGCATCGGCAAGCAGTCCCTGAACCAGATCGAGTTTCTGCCCGTCGATGAGGGCTACCAGATCGAACAGCAGTTCAGCACCCAGTTGATGAAGACCGAGGACGCCCGCGAAGCGACTGCCGCCGTGGTCGAAAAGCGCAAGCCGGTCTGGAAGGGGCGCTGATGACCCTGCAGGCGATCAACAGCACGCGGCTCAACATCCGCATCGACCGCGCCGGGGACGACGCGCCTTGGGTGGCGTTTTCGAACTCGCTGGTCACCGATCTGTCGGTCTGGGACGGCGTGGTAGCGCGGCTCTCGGGCTGGAACGTGCTGCGCTACGACCAGCGCGGCCATGGCGGCTCGGACGTCCCGGACGGCGCAGTGGATTTCAAACTGCTCTCGGAGGACCTGCTGGCGGTGATGGACCACGCGGGCGTCCCCCGCGCGGTCTGCGTCGGCCTGTCGATGGGCGTGCCGACAACGCTGGCCGCCTATGCCAAGGCGCCGGAGCGTTTCGTCGGCCTAGTCTTCATGGACGGCATGGCGAAATCCGCCCCGGCGGCGGTCGAGACATGGGGCGCGCGGATCGATGAGGCCCGCAGGCTCGGCATGGACGGCTACGCCAAGGTCACCGCCGAGCGCTGGCTGACCACACCCGAGCGGGCCGAGGCGCTGGCAGCGATGATTGCGGCGACCCCATTCGAGGGGTTCAAGGCCTGCGCGACGGCGCTTCAGGGCTACGACTACGCTTCTGTCCTGCCGAAGATTGCGGTGCCGACGCTGCTCGTGGCGGGTCTGTCAGACGGCAAGATCCCCGAGACCATGCGCGGCATCGCCGAGAGCGTCGGCGCGCGGTTCGAAGGGGTCTCTGGCGCGGGACACGTGCCCTGCTTCGAGCAGCCCGACGCCACCGCGCGACTGCTCTCGGCCTTTCTGGCCGAGGTGAAGGCTGCGGCATGAAACTGCACTGGTCCCCCCGCTCGCCTTTCGTGCGTAAGGTGATGATTACCCTACATGAGACTGGCCGGATGGATGACGTGGAGCTGATGCGCAACGTCGTTGCCAGCCACTTGCCACCGAACCCCGCCGTGCTGGCAGACAACCCACTGGGCAAGATCCCGGCGCTGGTCACCGATCAGGGTGTGCTCTTCGACAGCCGGGTGATTTGCGCCTGGCTCGACCGGGACGGCGTGCTGGACGCCGGGATCGAGGCGCAGCGCTGGCAGGCGCTGGCCGACGGCGCGACCGACATCCTGCTGGCCTGGCGCACAGAACGGCTTCGCCCGCAGGGCGCCTGGGACGCGATCACCGCCAGCTTCGGCGCCAAGATGGCTGCGGTCATGGCCACGCTTGAGGCCGAGGCCGACGCGCTGGCCGGCCGGCCCTTCGGGGCTGGCCATGTCGCGGTGATCTGCTTCCTCGGCCAGCTTGACTTCCGCTGGGGCGACAGCGCCTGGCGGACCCATTTCCCGCGCCTTGCGGCGCTCGCCGCGACCTGGGCCGAGCGCTCCTCGGTCGCTGCCACCGCCATCGTCGATGACGGCGCAGCGGGCGACGACGTCACCGCAGGCGTCCTGACTTTCGAAAAGGAGATAACATGAGCGGACCGCTTTCCCATGTTCGGGTGCTTGACCTGAGCCGCATCATGGCCGGCCCCTGGTCGGGCCAGATTCTCGCCGACCTCGGAGCGGAGGTCATCAAGGTGGAACGCGCCGGCGTCGGGGATGACACCCGGCGCTGGGGGCCGCCGTTCATGAAAGACAGCGCCGGAGAGCCGACCAAGGAGTCGGGTTACTACCTCTCGGTCAACCGAGGCAAGAAATCGGTCGAGGTCGACATCGCCTCGGAGGAAGGTCAGGAGCTGATCCGCGATCTCGCCCGCGAAAGCGACATCGTGCTCGAGAACTTCAAGGTCGGCACCTTGGCGCGCTATGGGCTCGACGAGGCGTCGCTGCGCGCAATCAACCCGCGGCTGATCTACTGCTCGATCACCGGCTTTGGTCAGGACGGGCCGATGGCGCAGGACGTGGCCTATGACTTCATGATCCAAGCGATGGGCGGCTTATTGTCGGTCACCGGTGTGCCAGATGGCGAGCCGGGGGCCGGGCCGCAGAAGGTCGGGGTGCCGGTCATCGACATCATGACCGGCATGTACGCCACTGTGGCCGTGCTCGCCGCCCTGGCGCGCCGGTCCGAGACCGGTAAGGGCGACTACATCGATCTTGCGATGCTCGACGTCGCCACCGCGATGCTGGCCAACCAGGCGATGAACCATCTGGTGTCGGGCGCGACGCCGACCCGCAAGGGCAACAAGCATCCGAACATCCAGCCGCAGGACATCTTCCCGGTCCGCGACGGGCACATCGTGATCGCCGTCGGCAACGACGAGCAGTTCGTGCGCTTCGCCGCCGCCCTCGGCCACCCGGACTGGGCGCAGGATCCGCGCTTTGCCACAAATGCGGCTCGTGTCGAGAACCTCGACGTGCTGCACCCTATGATCTGCGACACGCTGCGCCGCCGCGATCTCGCCGACTGGCGGGCCGATCTAGTGGCGGTGAAAGTGCCCTGCGCGCCGATCAACACCGTGCCGGGCGTGCTGGACGAGCCGCAGGTGCAACACCGCCAGATGCTGCGGCACCTGCAGCATCCGCTTGCCGGAACTGTCCCGCAGGTGGTCTCACCGATGCGCTTTGCCGAGGCACCGCTGTCGTTCGATGCCGCGCCGCCGCTGCTCGGCCAGCATACCGATGAAATCCGGGACCGCGTCGCCGCGGCCAAGGTGAAAGGATGACCAGCATGGGACGTATCAGCTTCCCCGCGCCGGAGACCATGTCGCCGGCACAGAAGGCCGTCTTCGACGAGATCGTATCGGGGCCGCGCGGCGTGCTCGTCGGGCCCTTGCGAGCGGCCTTGCACAATCCGGTTCTTGCCGATCGCTGGCAGCAACTCGGCCGTGTGCTGCGGTTTGAGACAACGCTTCCGGGCTACCTAAACGAACTGGCGATCCTGATCACTGCGCGGCGCTGGAACAGCCTGCTGGAATGGGCCATCCATGAACGCGACGGTCTGAAGGCGGATCTCGATCAGGGCTGGATCGATGCCCTGCGCGTCGGCGAAGTGCCCGATTTCGGCGAGGATGATGCCGCGGGCGAGATCTATGACTTCGTCTGCCAGTTGCTCACCCGGGGCACGCCCGAACAGCCGGTCTACGATTTGGTCTGCAAACGCTGGGGCGAGGTGGGGGTCGTCGAACTGACGGCGGTCGTGGGCTATTACTCGATGGTCGCGATGACCCTCAATGCCCACGAGATTCCGGTACCTGAGGGTGTGAAGGCCGATCTGCCGATCGCTCAGGGCGCATTGTTCGAGTTGCCTTCACGTCGTTGAGCGGCTCGCATGGTTCCCCTCTTCCGGGTATAAGTGATATAAAGCTATCATATCGCGTGATGCCTTTGGAAAGCGATGGAAAACTAGGAGCTTCTTTATGGCGAAATCCAGCTCGTCCGACCTGCTCGAAAAGAGCAATGTCGCCCGTTACATCCAGTTGGCCTCGCTCTTCCGCGGGCGGATCGAACGTGGGGATTGGGCCATCGGAGAGCGCATTCCGACGGTCGAGCAACTCGGCAAGGAATTCGGCGTCGCCGGAATGACCATTCGGCAGGCGCTCGACCAGATCGAGCAGGAAGGTCTGATCGAGCGTTTCCGGGCAAAGGGCACCTTCGTGCGTGCCCGACCGGAGCGCGATCTGTGGTGCGAGGTGCAGACCGACTGGAACGGTTTGCTGATGTCGCGCGCCGATGCGCAGATCGAGGTGCTGTCGGACACGCCGGGCGCCACGCTGGCGCAGGCCGATTTCGACCATGGCACTGTGGCGCCGAGCTATCGGCACCTGCGCCGCCTGCATCGCCGCCAGAACGTGCCCTTCCTTGTCGCGGACGTCTACGTGGACGAGAAGATTCAGCCGCTGATCCCGGAAGAGAACTACACCACGACCACCGCCATGCGGTTGGTATCGGATCTTCCTGGCGTGCGCGTTGCCGACGCCCGGCAGATCCTGTCGGTGGCCTCTGCCGATGTCGAGACCGCGCAGCTTCTGCAGCTGTCGATGAATGATCCGATCGTGCTTGTTCAGCGTCTAGCCATTGATGAGGAGGGGCGCCTGATCCTCGTGGCGAACGGCATCTATCGCGGAGACAAGGTGCGGATCGACATGAAGCTTCTGACCTGAGCCGACCCACAAAGCGAAGGTTTCGAGATTCATTAAGTGACAAAGCTAGCAAATTGATTTAACCTCACTCTCAAGGGATTTTTTGGGAGGAGAATCATGAGGTTGATAACTCACGGCGCATTGATGCTCTGTGCCATTTCGACCGGGGCTTACGCGGAGGAGGCAAGCTGCGCAGCCCTTGTGGAAACGGTCCGGGACGGACTGAAGATCTCTGAAGTAGCGTGGGTTGCCGCTGGCCCGGATGCTGATGCCGGGCAGGATCTTCCTGCATATTGCAAGGTCTCCGGCGTGCTGGACGAGCGGCGCGGCGCAGGCAATGTTCTCTTCGGAGACCGTTTCGAGTTGCGTCTTCCCGAGGGCTGGAACGGTCGGTTCTATTTTCAGGGCGCCGGGGGTCTAGACGGCAAGGTGCGCCCGGCCTACGGCGGGTCGCAGCCGACTGGCGAACCGGCGGCCGTGGCAGAGGGCTACGCAGTGATCTCAACCGACGCTGGACATGAGGACACTGACAGCTCATTCGGACTTGATCCGAAGGCCCGCGAGGCTTGGGGCTATCAGGCGATCAAGGACGTTGCCGAGATCGGAAAGGCGCTCACAACCGCGTACTATGACGAGGCCCCGCACCACAGCTACCTCGTTGGCTGCTCGAACGGCGGGCGGCAGGGCATGATGGCCAGTCAGCGGTTTCACGAACTCTTCGATGGCATCGTCGCGGGCGCGCCGGTGTTCCGCCTGTCGCGCAGCCACGTCGATACCGCCTGGGGCCTTCAGAAACTGACGGCAATCGCCCCAAAGGACGAGGCGGGCCATCCCATCTTGTCACGCGCCTTTTCCGACGCTGATCTTGATCTTCTTGCACGCGATATTGTCCAGCAGTGCGATGCACTGGACGGCCTTGAAGACGGGCTGGTGCTTGATCCAGATGGTTGCGATTATGATCCGTCAGCATTGGTATGTGGCGAGGGGCAGGATGCCTGCCTGAGCCGCAACCAGATCGAAACGCTGAAGCTGCTGCACAAGGGGTCGCGCGACAGTGCGGGAAACCGCTTTTACGTTGAGTGGAGCTACGATCCGGCGATCGCCGACAAGGGCTGGCGCAGCTGGCGCCTCGGCACCTCTGAAACCCCGGAGCCTAACGCGATCAAGGCGGGCCTGTCGAACAATGGCATCAAGTACGTGTTCCTGACACCGCCCGACCCGGACTTCGACATCATCAATTTCGATTTCGACAGCGATCCGCAGCGCATGGAGGCCTCGGCTTCCTTTGCGGATGCGATCTCGACTGACCTTGAAGCGTTCCGTGATGCGGGCGGCAAGATCCTTTTTTACCACGGCACTGGCGACGCGGCGATCTCCGCCAACGACACGGCGCGGTACATGGCTGCTCTGCAGGCCGACATGGGCGATGCGGCGAATTTTGCGCGCTACTTCCCGGTACCGGGTATGGGCCATTGTCGGGGAGGTCCGGGACCGGACAGCTTTGACGTGCTGGATACCATCGTGGCCTGGGTTGAGGAGGGCGAGGCGCCCAACCGCCTTATTGCGACGGGCGCAGGTCTAAACGGACAAAGCCGCCCGCTTTGCGCTTGGCCGACCGTGGCGACCTACGACGGAAGCGGTCCCGAATCCGATGCCGCCAGCTTCGTCTGCCAATGATGCAATTTTTCGCGGTGGCGGTCTGCCCGTGGTCGTGAGAACGGGCCCGGTAGGTCTCTGGGCATATACCACGCGGCAGTGGGAGGAATGCACTGCCGTATCAATGGGAGGAATATTATGAAATCTGGAATTACGGGCCTGACCCTGGCCACCCTTGCACTTTCGGCAAGCCTTGCCGCCGCGCAGAATTATCCGACGCAGCCGATCACTCTTGTGAACCCGTACTCTGCGGGAGGTTCGGCCGACTTGATCGCGCGAACCCTCGCCGAAGGGATGACCGAGAGGTTGGGTCAGCCCGTGGTGGTCGAGAACAGGCCGGGGGCCGCAACGGCCATCGCGGCGACCTATGTGGCGCAGTCCGACCCTGACGGCTACACCCTGCTGATCGCCAGCTCGCCAACACATTTCATCACGCCGGAGATCCAGCCGGTGCAATATGAAGGCCTTGCCGATTTCGCGCCGGTCGCCATGGTTGCCAACGTTCCGAATATTCTGGTCGTTGGAAGTGACACGGGCCTTTCGACACTGAATGATCTGGTCGCCACGGCGAAAGAAGAACCGGACGCACTCGCCTTCGCCTCTGTCGGGAATGGGAGCCTGCCACACCTTTCCAGCGTTCTGTTGATGCAGGAGACCGGCACGCAGATGGTGCATATCCCCTACGGCGGCGCTGCGCCTGCGGTAGTTGATGTTCTGGCCGGAAACGTCGACATGGCCTTTCTCAACCTGCCTCCGTTGCTGCCACACATCGAAAGTGGTGCATTGATGCCGCTGGGTGTCGCCGCTCCGGAACGCACGCCGCTGATGTCCGATGTCGCGACGATGAAAGAACTCGGAATGGGGGAATTTCAGATGAGCACCTGGTTCGGTGTATCGGCCCCTTCCGGCACCCCCGAGGCAGTCGTCGCAACGCTCGACGCTGCGATCTCCGACACTCTGCAGGACGAAAGCGTGCGGACGCGGCTCGAAAGCAGCGGCGTCATGATGTTCTACAAGCCCACAGATGAGTTCAGGGGATTCCTCGAAAGTGAATCCGAGCGATTGCTGAAGCTGCTAGACGCCGCAGACGTGCCGCGGAACTGACCGCGGTAGATTTGGCGAAGTCCTGAGCGGGGGCCGGCGAGAGGTGTCTGAAGTCCTCCACGGTCCGGTCTCCGCCTTGCAAGCGCAGGCACTCAGGCGCCCGCGTCTCATTCATTCGACGCAGAATTGGACCCAAGAAATCATGGAATCTCAAGAGAATACCGAACCAAGGCAAAGTTCTGGCCCCTGGGAATACACAGTCGCGGCGGCCCTGTTTCTGCTTGGACTGTATGTGGCGTTCGAAGGTGTCGAGGTTGGTGTCGGAACGCTTCGGCGCATGGGGCCCGGCTTCCTGCCGGTCACGGTCGGCTGCGGGCTGGCCCTCCTGGCTCTGGGGATCCTCTGGGAGCTTCGTAGCGGGGGCCGCCCGAAGCTTGACGCACCGGTGCGCCCGCTGGTCATGGTGACGCTGAGCCTGGCCATCTTCGCCGCGACGGTGGGGCCGCTCGGGCTCGTCCCGGCGACGCTGCTGCTGGTACTGATCGGCGCTTTCGCCGAGCGCTCCATGACACTGCCACGCGCGGGCCTCACCGCCATCGGGCTGGCCGCACTGGGCTACGTCGTGTTCATCTTGGGTTTTGGCCTGCCGCTTCACGCGTTCTGGGGGTGATGGCAATGTATGCTGATATTCTACTCGGTTTCGAACGCGCGCTTTCATTCGACGCCCTGCTGTTCTGCTTCATCGGCGTGACGGTCGGGACCTTTGTGGGGATCCTGCCTGGCGTCGGTGCCCTGGCAGCGGTATCGCTGTCCCTGCCGCTGACATATTACCTCGATCCCACCGTTGCGATGATCATGCTCGCAGGCATCTTCTACGGAGCGCAATACGGGAGTTCTACCGCGTCGATTCTGCTGAACGTGCCGGGTACCGTGACGGCGGCAGTAACTGCGCTTGACGGGTATCCCATGACCCAACAGGGCCGAGCCGGACTCGCCCTCTTCGTCACGACCATTTGCTCCTTCGTCGGCGGCTCGATCGCGATCATCCTCATGATGGGCTTCACGCCGCTGATCGCCCGCGCTGCGCTGTCGTTCTCGTCGGCGGAATACTTTCTGATCATGGCGTTTGGATTGTTCCTGGCATCGACCATTGGCTCGGGGTCACAGCTGAAGAGCCTTGCGATGGTGGCCGTGGGACTAACGCTGGGTCTGGTCGGGACGGATTTGAACACGGGTATCTCGCGCTTCACTTTCGGGCAGGTCGAGCTCTATGACGGCATTAGCCTCGTCACGATCGCCATGGGCCTGTTCGGTGTGGCCGAGATCCTGAATTCCATCGCCAGCGACACGTCTCGCAAGCCCGCCGCGCGCAAGATCACCTTCAGGTCGATGTTTCCGAGCAAGGCCGAGTGGAAGGTCATCGTAAAACCGACCCTGCGGGGAACGGCGATCGGCGCGGTGATCGGCGCGCTTCCGGGCTCCGGGGCCACCATTGCGACCTTCATCGCCTACGCGGTGGAAAAGCGGCAGTCGAAGACGCCGGAACGGTTCGGCAAGGGCGCGCTCGAGGGCATAGCGGCCCCCGAGGCCGCCAACAATTCGGCGGTGCAGTCGGCTTTTGTGCCGACTTTGAGTCTGGGGATCCCGGGTGACGCGTTGATGGCGTTTCTTCTGGGCGCGATGATGATCCACGGTATCGTGCCGGGTCCCAGGTTCCTGATCGACCAGCCGCAGATGTTCTGGGGGCTCGTCGCCAGCTTCTGGATCGGCAATGTCCTGCTGTTGATCCTGAACATTCCGCTGATCGGCGTCTGGGTGCGCATGTTGACGATCCCCTACAACATTCTGTTCCCGGCGATGCTCTTCTTCATCTGCATTGGTGTCTACTCAATAGACTACCAGGTGTTCGACATCGCGCTGGTGATGATCTTCGGCATCATTGGTCTGGTGATGAACCGTCTAGCCTATCCCGCCGCACCCCTTTTGCTGGGATTCATCCTGGGGCCGATGATGGAGGAGCACTTCAAGCGCGCGCTACTCATGTCGAGGGGCTCCTTCTCGATTTTCTGGGAACGGCCGATCAGCGTTGTGCTTCTGGTGCTGCTCGCTGGACTGGTGTTGCTCAGCGCGCGGACGGCCTGGAGACGCTACCGCGCCGGTTCGCCGTCCTCCCTTTCCGAGACGCAGATGCAAAACCAAGCAAAGGATACCCAATGACCGTCTACAACACGCTCGATGCCGATGGGATGGATTCCGCAACGGCGTATCGGCTGCTGGTTGGCGCCGTGGTGCCCCGCCCGATCGCCTGGATCAGTACGGTGGGCCCGGCGGGCCGAGTGAACCTGGCCCCCTTCAGCTCTTACAATTACGTGGCCACGACGCCGCCGATGCTGGCAGTCAATATCGCCCTGCGGGCCGGCACCGATGGCGAGATGAAGGATACCGCGCGCAATATCCTGGATACCCGAGAATTCGTGGTGAACGTGGCCACCCAGGACACGATGGAACCGATTAGGGCATCCGCCCAGAATTTCCCACCCGAGATCAGCGAAGTGGAAGAACTCGGCCTTTCGGTGCTGCCAAGCCGCCACGTTCGCCCGCCGCGCATTGCCGCTTCTCCGATCCAGATGGAGTGCCGTCTCGATCAGAGCGTGACCCTCGGCAAGGGTATCAACACCCTCTACATCGGAGAGGTGCTGGCCTTCCATTTCGCCGAGTCTGTGTTCGATGGGCGCAGGGTGGACGTCACCAAGCTGGCCCCGATTTCCAGGCTGGGCGGCCCCTTTTTCGCAGGCATCGGCGACATCTATGAACGGCCGATGCTGCAATATGCCCCGGGTGCAGAAGGTTCGGTGGACACGGGCCACACGAAGACCCGGTGACGGAGCAGGCGTCCGTAATTCCGCGCCCCGGGTTCTGAGCGGACCCGCCCCCGGCTTACCCCACGCCGGGACAGGTCGCGGACAGTGTGGGGCCCTTGGAGGAATGGCGACATGAAAACGAGATTTGCGGCGATGGGCCTTGCCCTCGCTTTGGCGATGCCGTGCCTTGCGCAAGCGCAGGTCGAGGAGAAGACGGCGGTAAATGGCGACGCGCAGGTGGGCTACTCGGTCCGCGGCGAGGGGCCGCTGGTGGTGGTGATTGCTTCGACCGGCCGCAGCTCCGGCGAGCTTGCGCCGCTGGCCGATAGGCTGTCCGACCGCGGCTACCGTGTCGCGCTGCCGGAACCGCGCGGCATCGGGGCCAGCACCGGCAAGATGACCGAGGTGTCCTTCCACGACTTCGGCGACGACTTCGCCGCGGTGATTGCCCAAGAGGGCGGCAAGGCCATCGTCGCAGGCCATGCCTACGGCCAGTGGATCGCCAAGACGATCGCCTCTGACCACCCAGAGATGGTCTCGGGCCTGGCGCTGATCGCGGGCGGTGCGAAGTCCTGGCCCTCGGAGCTTTCCGAGGCGATCACCATGATCAACGATCCGGACTCGAGCCGGGATCAGAAGATGGAAGGGCTGCTGCTGGCGTTCTTCACCGACGAGGCGAGCGCCGAGCCCTGGCTCGAGGGCTGGCATCAGGACGTCACTGTCAGCCAGCGCGCAGCGCGCAAGCTGACCGACCGCGAGGACTACTGGGCGGGCGGCACCGCGCCGATCCTCGACCTGCAGGCGGGTTCGGACCCCTTCCGGCCGGAAAGCTCGCGCATGGAGGTACGCGACGAGCTGGGTGATCGCGTGACGGTCACGGTGATCGACGGTGCCAGCCACGCGCTGCCGGCGGCGAAACCGGTCGAGACCGCGGAAGCCATCGCCGACTGGGCGGACGCACTCCTGAAAGACTGACTGTACAGCCGGCGCTCTTCAGGGCTGCGCCATGGGCACTGGGGCCCGTCCCTGGGTCGGGGCGGGCATATCCCAGGCCGTGCTCGCGCAGAGCGCGCGCGACGGCATCACTCTGTTCACAGTTGGGCCATTTCAATAGTGTAGACGAGTTCCGTGCGTTCTGTGTGAAACTCAGCATCGCTAGTTCACTGATCGTAATTGCATATTTAGACCTTATCCGCTTCGACATCGGTGGAACTCCCTGATCGATAGGGCGTAGTCTCAATGGCGGCGGCAAACCCAGCCACGCGGAGGTGCCACAAACTGTGACGGTCTCCGCCTGTCACTTCCTCTTTACACAACTTCGTGCGCCTGCTACCGCTAGGCCACTTCGGGCGCTTCCCGCCTGAAACTTCGGCGTGCCAACAGCGTCACGCCGCTTTTGACCAGGCTCAAGGCCGGTCCATCTCCCATTTCGTTACACGTCTGCTCGCCGGCTGCTCGCGCCGGTCCCCGGCTGGCGTGTGTCTTGTGGCCTGGCGGTTTGTTGGCGCTGCGACCTGATGGGGGACCTGCGAGTACCATCAGTGAGGTTAAGAAATGAAAATCAACCGTCGTCAGACGCTGGGCCTGCTTGGCTCGACCGCTGCTCTTGCCTGCCCGAGCATCCTCGCCGCGCAAGACACCCCCATCACCGTTTCGGCGCTCTATGACCTGTCCGGCGGGCTGGATGTCTATGGCGCGCCGATCGTCGACACGCTCAAGTTCGCCGTGGCCGAGCAGAACCGCAATGGGGGCCTGCTTGGTCGCGAGATCGAGCTGAAGGTGTTCGATCCGCAATCGAACATGCAGATGTATGCGCAATTCGGCCGTCAGACCGTTCTGTCCGACAAGCCCGCCGTGGTGTTCGGCGGCATCACCTCCTCCTCGCGCGAGGTGCTGCGACCGATCATGCGCCAGTTCAACACCCCGTATTTCTACGCCAACCAATACGAGGGCGGCGTCTGCGACCGCAACATGTTCGCCACGGGCGTGACACCGGGCCAGACCGTCGAGAAGCTGGTGAAGTACTCGTCCGACACCTTCGGCAAGAAGGTCTACATCGTTGCGGCAGATTACAACTATGGCCAGATCACCGCGGACTGGGTGCGCAAATTCACCGCCGACAACGGCGGCGAGGTCTTGGACGTCGAGTTCTTCCCGCTGGACGTGACCGACTTCAAGACGTCGATCTCGAAGATCCAGGCCGCCAAGCCCGACTACGTCTGGTCGGCGCTGGTCGGCGGTGCGCATATCTCGTTCTACCGGCAGTGGCAGGCGGCGGGCATGCACGGGCAGATCCCGCTTTCGTCCACCACCTTTGCCGGCGGTAACGAGCACGTGATCCTCACCCCCGCGGAATGCGACGGTTTCATGGTGTGCCAGAACTATCTGCAGGAACTCGACAGCCCGACCAACCGGGCCTTCGTGTCGGACTTCCACGCCATGTACGGTGCGGATTATCCCTATATCACCGAACTGGGCGTTGGCGCCTACCAGGGCTTCAAGCTGTGGGCGAAGGGCGTCGAACAGGCCGGCACCACCGAGCGCATGGCGGTGATCGAGGCGCTGGAGACCGGCATCGCGCTGGATGGGCCGAGCGGCCGCGTGCAGATCGACCCGCAGACCCATCACACAATCATGGACGTGCATGTCGCGCGGGTCCAAGACGGCGGACTGGTGCCGGTCGAGACCTTCGCGCAGCAACCGCCGGCGGATACCGCCATGTCCTGCGACCTGATCGCCAATCCCGACGACAACACCCAATACGTGATCGAACTCTAAGGAATCGAAATGGATTTCGCATCCCTTCTGACGATCGAAATCCTCGGGTCCGCTGCCGTCTTGGTGCTCATAAGCATCGGACTGGCAGTGGTCTTCGGGATGATGAAAGTCATTAACATGGCGCATGGCGAGTTCCTGATGATCGGGGGCTACACCGCCATCTACGCCACCAACTGGGCGGGGCTGAACTTCTGGGTCGCGTCGCTGATCGTCGCGCCGCTTTGCGTCGGCCTGCTCGGCCTCGCGCTGGAATCATTGGTGGTCCGCCACCTCTACGGGCGGATGATCGACACTATGCTGGCGACCTGGGGCATCAGCCTGGCGCTGATCGGCGGCATGACCATGCTGGTCGGCAACACCACGACCGGCATCTCCACGCCACTGTCGAGTGTCAGCATCGGAGACTATTCGGTCAGCGGCTACGGCATTTATCTGATCGCCCTCTCGGTGGCGGTGTTCGCGGCGCTCTACGCATTGTTCAAGTTTACCTCCTTCGGTCTCAACGCGCGCGCCACGACGCAGAACCCCGACATGGTCGCAGCCCTCGGCGGCAACCCGCGCCGTGTCTATTCGCTGACCTTCGCGCTTGGCGCGGCGCTCGGCGGACTGGGCGGCGCGGCGCTGGCACCGATCACAGGCGTCATTCCCACCATTGGCGCCACCTATATCGCCAAGGCGTTCATCACGGTGATCAGCGGCGGCGCCGCGGTGATCGCGGGCAACCTGTCGGCCTCGGTGCTGTTCGGCACGGTGAGCCAGATGTTCACCTTCCTCTACACGCCGGTGATCGGCGAGGTGATGCTGCTGGTGGCTGCCGTCGTCCTGATCCGTATCCTGCCGCAGGGAATCACCGGACGCTTCTTCCGGAGGTCCATCTGATGAGTCGCACCCTTCAAACCCTCGGCCTGCTGGCCGTCGTTGCCGGCGGCATGGCCCTGCCGAACCTGATCGAGCTCTACACGGTCTACGAGATCACCATCTACGCCGTCATGGCCATCCTTGCGCTGAGCCTCGAGTTTATCTGGGGCAAGGGCGGCATCATGTGCCTCGGGCAGGCCAGCTTCTTCGGCCTCGGCGCCTACGCCTACGCCGTGGCGGCGATCAACTTCGGCCCCGGCCTGCTGGCGCTGGCGATCGGTATCGCGGCGCCCACCCTGTTTGCCGCCGTGCTGGGTTATTTCATGTTCTACGGCCGCATCAGCGATATCTACGTCGGGGTGATCACCCTTGCCGTCTCGCTGATCCTCATGAACCTGATCAACTCGACCTCGGGGCCGCAGTACCGGATCGGCGACGCGCAACTGGGGGGCTTCAACGGCATCACCGCGATCCCCACGCTGGCCTGGCCTGACGGCTCCCCGCTGGATCCGGCTGCGATCTTCCGCCTGTCGCTGATCCTGCTGGTCGCTTGTTTCGTCGCCATCAGCCTGTTCCTGCGCACCCGCGCCGGCAAGGTGGTGATTGCGATCCGCGAGAACGAATACCGGGCGGAGCTGCTCGGCTACAATGTCGCGCTCAGCAAGCTGGCCACCTTCTCGGCGGGCGGCGCGATCGCCGGGCTCGCTGGCTGCTTGTTCGTCAACTGGGGGGCCTTCGTCAGCCCGACGATCTTTGCGCTGGTGCAATCGGCGCAGGTGATCATCTGGGTCATCGTTGGAGGCCGCGGCACGCTGATCGGGCCGATCCTCGGCTGCGTCGCGCTGCAATGGGCGACGACCCGTCTCGGGGCGCAGCAGGCGATCCAGGTCAACCTCGTGCTTGGCGTTGTGCTGACCTTCTTTGTCCTCGTGGTCCCCGCAGGCATCGCACCGTTACTGGGCACGTGGCTGCGCAAGCTCCGGCCCGGCAAATCCGTCACAACAACCGCGGAGCGAGGCGCATGAGTGAAGATGTCATCCTGAAGGCCGAGGGACTGGGCGTGAGCTTTGGCGGCGTGCATGCCGTCAAAGCGGTCGATTTCGAACTGCGGGCCGGAGAGCTGCGCTGCCTGATCGGCCCGAACGGCGCCGGCAAGACCACCTTCTTTCGCCTGCTGAGCGGCCAGTACAAACCGACACGCGGCACCGTCACGTTCCGCGGCAAGGAACTGAAGTCTCTGGTGCCCTATCAGGTGGCGCGGCTGGGTATCGGCATCAAGACACAGGTTCCGAGCCTGTTC
The DNA here is from genome assembly GCF_056161345.1 of Salipiger sp. ABF4_146. Lineage (NCBI taxonomy): Bacteria > Pseudomonadati > Pseudomonadota > Alphaproteobacteria > Rhodobacterales > Roseobacteraceae > Salipiger > Salipiger sp. ABF4_146. The sequence continues at coordinate 108,439 of NZ_JBSWYX010000009.1, forward strand.
GAGGGCATGACCGTGGCCGAGAACCTCGCGCTATCGGTCGACCGTAAGGCCCGCCACGCCGAGACCCGCGCGCGGGTCGACGAGGTGCTCGAGCGGATCGGGCTTGCCGATCTGCGTGATCGGTCCTGCGCCGAGCTGGCGCATGGCCAGCGTCAATGGGTCGAGCTGGGGCAGATCCTTGCATCGCGGCCGGCGGTCGCGCTACTCGATGAGCCGGCGGCCGGCATGACCCACAGCGAAAGCGTCAAGACCGTGGAGATCATCCGCGAGATCACCCAGCACAGCGCGGTGATCGTGGTGGAGCACGACATGGATTTCATCCGCATGATCGGCGAGCGCGTCACCGTCTTCGAGCAGGGCGAGGTCATCGCGGAAGGAAGTTTCCAGGAGGTTGCGAGGGACCCGCAGGTCCGCGCCGCCTACCTGGGTAGAAAGGAGACGGCCGATGCTTGATATCAACGGTTTGAGTTCCGGCTACGGGCGGGTTCCCGTGCTGCGCGATCTGCATCTGGAGATCGGCGCGGCGGAATGTGTCGGCTTTCTTGGCCGCAACGGCATGGGGAAGACGACGCTGCTGCGCGCGATCATGGGCGAACTGCCGGCATGGCAGGGCCGCATCGCGAAGTCCGGCGCGGACATCACCAAGGCACCGACCCGCATGCGTGCACGCGCGGGGATCGGCTACGTGCCGCAAGGCAAGCAGCTTTTCAAGGCGCTCAGCGTTCGCGAGAACCTGCGCATGGGCTGCGTCAAAGATTTCGGCACGGCCACCGCGCAGATCGAACAGGTGCTGCTGCTGTTCCCACGGCTCGTGCGGCTCCTCGACCGGCAGGCAGGCATGTTGTCTGGCGGCGAGCAGCAGCTTCTGGCGCTGGCACGCTGCCTGTGCGGACGGCCCGACCTGATCCTGCTCGACGAGCCGACCGAAGGCATCCAGCCGTCGATCTGCGACGAGATCATCGACGTGTTGATCGAACTGCGCCGCAGCCGCGGGCTGTCGATCATCCTTGTCGAGCAGGACATCGATTTCCTCTGGCAGATCTGTGACCGGGTTCTCGCCATCGACAAGGGCAGCGTCGTGCGGACGATCGACCCGAAGGCGCCCGGCTCCACAGATGACGCCAAGACATTCATTGGGATTGAAGGCTAGAGCATGACCATCCGCAGACCCGAGGCCGGCGACATCGCCGCCGCGAGCCTCCACTACAACCTTGCGCTCGACGCCGATGATATCGAGGCGTTCCGCGCGCTGCTTGACGGGGTCAGTGACGACTACCAGATCGTTGACGCGCTGACCGAGAGCCTGCCCGAGGTGCGCTATCCGCGCACGCCGGGCCACCGCCCGGCTCCCGAGGACAACCCCTACAACGCCTGGTACGTGCGGTCCGAGGTTCAGGGAGCCGATGGGGGCGCCCTCGCAGGACTGAGTGTAGCGCTGAAAGACAATGTCTGCCTTGCGGGCGTGCCGATGATGAACGGCGCTTCGACGCTCGAAGGCTACATGCCGGAGATTGACGCGACGCTTGTGACGCGGATGCTGGATGCTGGTGCGGTGATCCAGGGCAAGGCGCAATGCGAGTATTTCTGCGTCTCCGGCAGCAGCCACACCAGCGCGCTCGGCCCGGTGCGCAACCCACATGACGAAACGCGCTCGGCGGGAGGATCGTCGTCGGGCTGTTCGGCGCTGGTGGCGGCGGGGCTGGTCGATGTGGCGATCGGTACCGACCAGGGGGGATCGGTGCGCATCCCGGCGGCCTACGCAGGCTTTGTCGGAATGAAGGCGACGCATGGGCTGGTGCCCTACACCGGCGTGATGCCGGTGGAGATGACCCTCGACCACGCCGGCATCATGTCCGGCACCGTGCGCGACAACGCCCGCGTCCTGGAGGTGATCGCGGGGGCCGACGGTCTCGATCCGCGGCAGGTCGGCCTGCCGGAAAGACGGGACTACACCGCCGGGCTCGATGCCGGCTGCGCCGGCCTGCGGATCGCGGTGATCCCCGAGGGGTTTGGCTGGGAGAACTCCGAGCCCGATGTGGACGAGGCCGTGCGCGCCGCGGCGGCGCATTATGCCGAGCTTGGTGCGACGGTGGACGAGATCTCGCTGCCGCTGCACCGCAAGGGTCATGGCATATGGTCGCCGATCGCGGTCGAGGGGACGGTGCGCCAGCTTGAGGGCCTGAATTACGGCTCAAACTGGAAAGGGCTCTACCTGTCGTCGCTGATGCGCGCGCAGCGCGACTGGCGCGACAACGCGGCGCTGTTCCCGGACGATATGAAATCGGTGCTGCTGGCGGCGCATTACTTTGGCACGCGCTATCACGGCCAGTATTACGCTAAGGCGCAGAACCTCGTGAGGCAGCTCAAGCGTGCCTACGAGACGGTGCTGGCCGACTACGATGTGCTGCTGATGCCGACCGTTCCGCTGCAGGCACCGAAGCTGCCGGATCCAGGCTGCGATGCGGCGACATTTGTTGGCCGGGCACTGGAAATGAACGCCAATACCGCGCCGTTCAACGCCACCGGATTGCCGGCGCTCAGCGTGCCCTGCGCCAAACGCAATGGTCTGCCGGTGGGCATGATGCTCGTCGGGCAGGATTTCTCCGAAGCCTTGCTGTACCGTGCGGCAGCGGCCTTCGAGGCGGCGCATGACTGGAAGACGCTCTAATGCATTCGCTGAACCGTAATCGTGATGGCCTTCCGGTCGGGCTGTTGTTCTCGGACAGCAGCCCGACCGCGGCGGTCGAGGCGACCCAGGCCGCCGCGACCGAACTGGCGATCAGCGAGGTCAACGAGGCAGGGGGGATCAATGGCGTGGCGCTGGTGCCAGTGCGGGTGCCGGTCGGGCCGCGCCCGGCGGACTACCTGCGCGCAGCCGAAGCCTTGTGCGATAAGTTTGGCGTGCGCACGCTGTTCGGCACGCATATGTCGAACTCACGCAAGGCGGTGCTGCCGATGATCGAGGGGCGGCAGGCGCTGCTGTTTTACCCGACGCTTTATGAGGGCTTCGAATTCTCGAAGAACTGCATCTACACCGGCGCGGCACCGAACCAGAACTGCCTGCCCATCGCCCGCCACCTGCTGCGGCATTACGGCCCGCGCGGCTATTTCATCGGCAACAACTACATCTATGCGCATGAATCGAACCGCATCATGCGCGACCTGTTCGAGCAGGCCGACGGCGAGATCCTCGGCGAGGACTACCTGCCGATCGGCGCGAGCGACGCCGCGCTGGCGGCGGTGATGGCGAAGCTGGAACAGGCCCAGCCGGATTTCATATACTCCACGGTTGTCGGCAGTGACACGATCCGTCTTTACCAGGCTTTCGCGCGCACCTCGCTGCGCGCCCGCGGGGTGACCATCGCCAGCCTCGCGACCAATGAATCCGACCTTGCGCGGATGGGGGCGGATGTGGCCGAGGGCTGCATCGCCGCGGCCCCTTATTTCGCTACGCTCGACACCCCGGCCAGCCGCAAGTTTGTCGCTGCGATGCAGGCGCGCTTTGGCGCGGAGATGCCGATCACCTCAGGCGCCGAAGCGGCTTACTTTCAAGTGCACCTGTTCGCCGCCGCGGCCCGCGCCTGTGGCGAACTGACCGTAGAGCAGGTGCGCGAGGCTCTGTGGGGCGTGACCTTCAACGCGCCGGAAGGTCCGGTTCGGCTGGATGCGGCGACCCACCACAGCTACCTCTGGCCGCGGGTCGCGCGCGCCGCGAGCGACGGACAGTTTCAGGTGCTCGAGACGGCGCCCGAGCCGGTTCGCCCCGAGCCGTACATGGTCGAACATTGCATAGAGGACCGTACGCCCGAAGATGTCTAGCGCCCGCCGGAAGCCACGCATCAGCGACCTGAAGGGGACACGGGTCCTGGTCCTCCTGCCTCCGGGCGAGGAGGCGGAGGCACTGGTGACTCACCTCATCAGGATTGGCTGCCTGCCGCGGCTGGAGTGGCCGATCCCGGCGCGGCTGCCCGACGATGCAGATGTCGCGATTGTCACCGTCGAAGCCGATGCCCGCGACGAGGTGCGGCGGCTGATCGACAATCTGACCGACCGCAGTCCACCGACGATCGCGCTGACCGGCTACGAAGATCCCTCGACGCTGCAACTGGTTCTGGAACTTGGCGCGGCGGCGGTGATCGAACGGCCGATTAAACCCTTCGGCCTGCTCACCAACCTGATGATCAGCCGCGATCTCTGGCGCCGCCGGCAGGGCGACGCGCGGCGGATTGCGGAGGCCGAAGGTCGGGCAATGGCGCTGACCGCGGTGCATGTGGCCAAGCTGATGCTGTGCCATCAGCACCAGATGGACTTGGTCGAGGCGCACAAGCACCTGCAGAAGGCGGCGATGAACGGGCGAAAGTCGATTGAGGCGGTCGCGCAGGAAATGATCGTGGCGCAACCGGGACTAGCCCTCAGTCTCGGCGAGCCGGGCCCGCCCGGCGACTGACCGCTTCGGCGGTGGGCGGCCTCGGGCGTCCGGCACAGCAGAAAATCCCAAGCAAGATGAAAGGTGCGACATGCACGATCTGAACGATGCGGGTCTCCTCAAGGGGGCCTGCCTGATAGACGGTGGCTGGCAGGAGGCCGCCTCGGGTGCCGTGGTGCGGGTGCTCAATCCCGCCGACGGCTCGCTTGTCGGCACCGTTCCGGCGCTGTCCGGCAAAGAGATCGAGTCGGTGATCGCGCACTCCGAGCGGGCACAGTGGGCGTGGGCCGCGCGCCCGGCCACCGAGCGCAGCGCTATCCTGCGCCAGTGGTTCGGCCTGATCACCGACGCTGCCGACGATCTGGCGCGTATCATGACCCTCGAACAGGGGAAACCGCTGCACGAGGCGCGCGGCGAGATCCGCTATGCCGCGTCGTTCATCGAGTGGTTCGCGGAAGAGGCCAAGCGGGTCTATGGCGATATCATCCCCGCGCCGAGCCGCGGCCAGCGCCTCTCGGTGCTGCGCCAGCCGGTGGGGGTGACGGCGGCGATCACCCCGTGGAACTTCCCGGCGGCGATGATCACCCGCAAGGTGGCGCCGGCGCTGGCAGCTGGATGTTCGATGATTGTCCGTCCGGCCGACCTGACGCCGCTGACCGCCCTCGCGCTGGGGGAACTGGCGTGTCGCGCCGGGGTTCCGGCCGGCGTCTTGCAGATCGTCACAGGCCCCGGCACCGAGATCGGCAAGGTGCTGACCGCCAGCGACACGGTGCGCAAGCTGTCGTTCACCGGCTCGACCGAGGTCGGACGGCAGCTGATGGCGCAATGCGCGCCGACGATCAAGAAAGTCAGCCTCGAACTTGGCGGCAACGCGCCGTTCATCGTCTTCGACGACGCCGATCTCGACGCCGCGGTGGAGGGCGCCATGGCTTCGAAGTTTCGCAACGCCGGGCAGACCTGCGTCTGTGCCAACCGCATTCTGGTGCAGCGCGGAATCCACGACCGGTTTGCCGAGAAGCTGGTGGAACGGGTCGCGGCTCTGCGGGTCGGCAATGGTCTTGAGGATGGCACCGACATCGGGCCGATGATCAACGAGGCGGCGCTGAGCAAGGTGCTTGCGCACATCGAGGACGCGGAAAGCAAGGGCGCGAAACGGCTGGTGGGCGGCCAGCGCGAGGGCGGCCTTTTGCTGACGCCGGCGGTGCTGACCGGGGTGGATGCCCGCATGGACGTGGCCCGCGAGGAAACTTTCGGCCCGATGGCGCCGATCTTCGTTTTCGATACCGAGGAAGAGGCCATCGCGATGGCCAACGATACGATCTTCGGACTGGCCGCCTATTTCTACACCCGCGATCACGGCCGGACGGTGCGCGTCTCGGAGGCGCTGGAATACGGCATGGTTGGCCACAACACCGGGCTGATCTCGAATGAGATCGCGCCGTTCGGCGGCATCAAGCAATCGGGGCTGGGGCGCGAGGGGTCGCGCTACGGGATCGAGGATTATCTCGAGCTCAAATACCTGTGCAGCGCGATCTGAAACCACCACGCAGGCCCCGCCGCCGCCACGCGGTGGCCGGGGCCGACCTAAGGGAGACGAGTACACCATGACAGATTTGATCCAGCCGTTCTTATTCCAGACGCCGGGGGCTATGCGGGTCGAATGGGGCGGGGCCTCACGGCTTGGCGGTTTGCTGGCCAGGCACTTCGAGGCGCGCGACATTCTCATCGTGACCGACAAGTTCCTGCATGAGGCGGGGGTGCTCGATGCCGCCAAGGCGTCGCTGACCGCGGCCGGCTTCAGGATCACCGTGTTTGACGATGTGGTCGCCGATCCGCCCGAGGCGGTGCTGCTGAGCTGTGTCGACACCGGTCGCGGCGCGGGCTGCGATATCGTGCTCGGGCTGGGGGGAGGCTCGTCGATGGATATCGCCAAACTCGTGGCGGTGCTGCTGACCTCCGAGCAACCGCTGTCCGAGCTCTACGGCATCGACAAGATAAAGGGTGGAAGGGTGGCGCTGGTGCAGTTGCCGACCACGGCTGGCACCGGCTCGGAGGTGACGAATATCACCATCCTGACCACCGGCGCGTCGAGCAAGATGGGCGTGGTGGGACGCCAGCTCTATGCGGACCTTGTGCTGCTCGACGGTGCGCTGACCGTGGGGCTTCCGCCGATCCATACCGCTGCCACTGGGATCGACGCGATGGTCCATGCCATCGAAGCCTATACCAGCCGGCACAAGAAACACCCGATCTCGGACGCGCTGTCCCGCGAGGCGCTGCGCCTGCTGGCGCATAACGTGGTATTGGCCTGCGAAGACGGCGCGGACCGCGCCGCGCGTGAGGCGATGCTGATCGGGGCCAACCTAGCCGGGCAGTCGTTCGCCAACAGCCCGGTGGCGGCGGTGCATGCGCTTGCGTATCCGCTCGGCGGTCATTTCCACCTGCCGCATGGCCTGAGCAATGCGGTGATGCTGGGTCCGGTGCTGCGCTTCAACATGACCGCCGCCGCTGCGCAGTATGCCGAGCTTGCCGATGTGGTGATGGGGCCGTCGACCGATGACACGCAGGCGCGCTCAGCCGCATTCGTCGATTTCATGCAAGACCTGATGACCCGCACCGGCGCGCCCCGGCGGCTGCGCGACGTCGATGTGCCGGAGGATAGCCTGCCCTTGCTTGCGCGCGATGCGATGGCGCAAACGCGTTTGCTTGGCAACAACCCGGTCGAGGTGACCGAAGACGCGGCACTCCAGCTCTATCGCGAGGCCTACTAGGAGCGGGCCCGGGGCAGGGCGGCCTTTGCCTCGGGCGCTTCGGGCGCGCTGGCTAGCTCACACTCTCCGCGCCACCGCCGGCACGATCACTCCCGCGTGCCCCCGACCAGCTTCCGGGCTGGGTGGGGTCGAGCGTGCTTCGCTTCGGCTGAGGTCGTCTGTCGGACTCGTGCGGTTCTGCCCTAGCAGGCCGGCTGTGCGTGAGGGAGGCCCAAAGGGCCTCCCGTGCCGGCTTCAGGCTGCTTGCGCCCGGCGTGCCTCCTGCCAGTAATCGACAAGCTGGCCGAAGCGCGCCTGCATCTGCGCTTTGGCTTCGGCATCGCCGATTTCGCCCGATAGCCAGGCGCGAGCCGCCTCGCCGAAGATCGTGCGGCCGACCGCGAAGCCGCGGACCTGACCGCAGGCTGCGGCGCGGGCGATGCTGTCCGCCAGCACATCCGCCGGCGCGTCGAGGCCGAGCAGCAGCACGCCGCGGCACCAGCGGTCGTTGCGCTCGATGACCGCGCCGACCGCGGCCCACCCGGCCTCGGTCTGATCGCCGAGCTTCCACCAGTCGGGGCGGATGCCCTCATCGTAGATCTGCTGCATCGCCTCGGCGGTGGCAGCCTCGCCGCGCCGGCCTTCGGCGGTGCCGATCACCTCGATCAGGTATTCGTGCCGGCTCAGGCGGGCGGCCGAGGCAAGCCGGTGTAACTGGTCGAGCTGGCTGCGGCGCAGCGGCTCGGGATCGTCGGGATTGTAGAACACCAGGCATTTGATCACATGGTCGTCGGGCCAGGAGGCGACCTCGGCCCCGAGCGAAGCGGCGCCTTCGAATCTCAGCGGGCGAGAGCCGGGCAGTTCCACCGGGCGGCCGATCCACATGGATTCGCGTTCGGCGCGGAACAGCGCCTGCCGCCCGTAGGTGCTGTCGAGCAGGGTGCCCAGCATGACCCCGGCGCGGCGCGACGCCAGCATCGCATCGAGCGCCAGGTCCTTGAATGCCGCGATGCGCGCGGGGTCGGCGCCGCAGCGCGCGGCTATCTCCTCGAGCTGCGCGCGATGGTCGATGGCGAAGGCGCAGATATTGTCCCAGGTGCCACGCCGGGTGGTGGCCCAGTGGACGTGCTCGAGCTCGGCATCCTCGCGCAGGCGGGGGTTGATCACCCCGCGCTCAAGGAAGAACTGCAGCTCTTCCCAGCTCGGGTAGGCCGGGGCGCAGCCGTGCCGCGACACCGCGAAGGCCCCGCAGGCATTGGCGATGCGGCAGCATTCCTCGAGCGGCAGGCCGCGCACGTAGCCGCGCAGAAAGCCCGCCATGAAGCCGTCGCCCGCCCCGAGCACGTTGAACACCTCGACCGGGAAGCCTTGCGATGAGATGCCATCCTCGAGCTCTTCCGGAATATCGCCGGGGAAGACGAGGCAGCCCTTGGGCCCGGTCTTCAGCACGATCATCGCGTCCGAGACCTTGCGGATGTTGACCAGCGCCTCGCGGGTGTCGGTCGAGCCGCCAGCGATATGCACCTCTTCGTCGGTGCCGACGACGACGTCGCAACCTGGCAGGATGCGCTGCACCCGCGCGGTCACCGCCGCATCGGCGACAAAGCGCACGTCGCCTTCGCCGGCCCCGAGAAGGCCCCAGAGGTTCGGGCGGTAGTCGATGTCGAACACCACCTTGCGACCGGCGTCGCGCGCGATCCGCATCGCCTTGAACGAGGCAGCCTCGAGGTGGGGCTTGGAGAAATGCGTTCCGGTGACGACGATTGCCGCGGCCTCGCGGATGAACTCGGGGTCAATGTCATCCTCGGTCAGCGCCGCATCGGCGCAATCGGTGCGCACGAAGAGCAGGGGGAAGTTGCGGTCGTCCTCGATCCCAAGAAAGGCCATGGCGGTCAGCCGCTCGGGGTCGGTCGCAAGACCCCGGGTCTCGACGTCCTCGGCCTCCAGCGTCTCGCGCACGAAGCGGCCAATCTGGTCGTTGCCGACCCGGCTGAGCAGGGCGGTCTTCAGGCCGAGCCGCGCGCCACCGACCGCGATATTGGTCGGGCAGCCACCGACGTATTTGGAAAAACTCCGGGCGTCCTCCATGCGGCAGCCGATCTGGTCCGCGTAGAGGTCCGCACAGGTCCGACCGATGGTGATGATGTCGTATTTCGGGGAGGGCTGACTGGACATAGGGGTTCCTCAGTCTTCGTTGTCGGAGCGCTGTTCGGCGCAGAGCGTCCCGGCACGGATGGCCAGGATCAGCGCCAGTGAAATCGTCGCGTTGAGCGAGCGGAAGCCGTCGACGCTGGCTTCGGACAGCTGGAACCAGCTGTCGGCGTGGATGAAGGGGGGGCGTGCCAGATCGGTGATCGCGATGGTGCGCGCGCCGATTTCTCGCGCGCGATCAAAGGCCTGCACGGTCTCTTCGGCGCTGGGGTTGAACGAGATGGCAACCACAATGTCCTCGGGCGAGACCATCACCATCTGCTGCTCCAGCGTGCCGCCGGTGCCGTCGAGCAGGTTGGCTGGCACTTCGAGCCGCGACAGGTTGTAGGCCAGGTAGGTGGCGGCGGTGAACGTGCGCTTGTGCGCGAGCACATGCACGATCCGCGCATCGGCCAGCAGCCGTGCGGCGCTTTCGACGCGATCGGCGGGGGCGGCGGTCTGCAGCTCGCGCAGCGAGGCGATCCCGGCCTCGACGAAACGGTCGGTCATCTCGGCGGTGTCGCGGGCGGCGCCGCTCTTTTCCAGATCGCGGATCCGGTCGCGGTAGGGGGTGGAGCTGGCCTGCAGCTGCGCCCGGAACACCGCCTGCATCTCGGAAAACCCTGAGTAGCCGAAGTGCTGCGCAAACCGGATGATCGCCGAGGGCGCCACGCCGATCTCTTCCGCCAGCGTCGCCGCGGTGCGCAAGGCGACCGACGACGGATCACGCAGGGTGAAATCCGCGATCAGTTTCAGACGTTTGCTGAGATCGTCATAGGCGCCTGCGATCGCGTCGCGCAGGGAGTCGAAATCGCGCGCCGGTCCGGTGCTATGGGTGTTCGTGTTCAAGCTTTCCGCTCCCCTCGATCTGCAAGTCCCGGACCTCCTCCGCCGGGGGCTTGCTGATTTGGAATGATTATTCCATCTTGACCGCCATGTGAACCTTATGTTCTAAAAATGCCTGCATCAAGCGCAAACTTCTGGCGCTGCAGGGAGGGGGAGACGTGAAAGCTTGTGTCATACACGGGGCGCAACAGGTGCTCATCGAGGAGTCGCCGCGCCCCGAGCCGGGGGCCGGACAGATTCGCCTACGCTTCGCGTTCGGCGGGGTTTGCGGCTCTGACATCCACTATTTCCAGCACGGGCGCGTCGGCGATTCCGTGCTGCGCGGCCCGATGGTGCTGGGGCACGAGTTTTCGGCCGTGGTCGACTTGCCCGGCGCGGGTGTCGACGGCTTCGTCCCCGGCGACAAGGTGGCGGTGACGCCGGCGCTGCCCTGCGGGCGCTGCGACTATTGCCGCCGCGGGCTGTCGAACCTATGCACCGACATGTCCTTCATGGGTAGCGCCGCCCGCTTTCCGCATTGCGATGGCGGCTTCGCGAGCGAGCTCGTGGTCGAGGCGCGGCAGTGCATCCACCTGCCGCAGGATGCGGACCTGCGCCACGTCGCCATGGCCGAACCCTATGCGGTGGCGCTGCATGCGGTGGCGATGGCGGGGGATCTGAGCGGGGCGACGGTGCTGGTCACCGGTGCGGGGGTGATCGGGCAGATGTGCGCAACCGCCGCGCGCGCCGCCGGTGCCGCGCGCATCCTGATGAGCGACATCGCCCCCGCCGCGCTGCAGCGGGCGCGGGCGCTTGGTGTGGACGAGGTGTTCGATGCGGGCGATACCGCCGCGATGGCGGCGCTCACGGATGCGCCCCGCTGCGACGCGGTTTTCGAAGCCTCGGGCGCGGCGCCGGCGCTGAACACGGCCATCGCGGCCTGCCGGCCCCGCGGCACCGTGGTGCAGGTCGGCTTCCTGCCGCCCCGCGCGCCGGTCGATCTGGCCAAGCTGCTGACCCGCGAGATCCGCCTTGTCGGCACCTACCGGTTCATCGATGAATTCGCCGAGGCCGTGCGCCAGATCACCAGCGGCGAGGTCGACCTGCGGCCGATGATTTCCGCGGACCTGTCGCTGGATGATCCGGCCGCGGTCTTTGCCCGGGCGCTCGACAAGACCGAGACGCTGAAGGTCATGGTGCATTTCTGATGGCGCGCGCTGTGTCCTACGATCGCGCGGGGCTGCGGCTGCGGGCGGCGCACCTTGGGGTGGGAGCGTTCCACCGGGCGCACCAGCAAAGCTACTACGACGAGCTGGCCCGCGCCGGTGGCGACTGGGGGGTGGTTGGCATCAACCTGACGCCGCCGGACATCGCCGCCAGCCATGCCGCGCAGGGTGGGGTCTATGCGCTGGTGACCGAGGATGGGCAGGGCCGGGCCTGCCGCGAGATCGGGACGCTGCTGCAGGTGCATGACGCCGCTGCCGCCGTGGCGGTGGACTGGTCGGACATCGCATTCTGCACGCTCACCATCACCGAAAAGGGATATTGCCACCACTCCGGCAGCCATGCGCTGGACCCGCAGGAGGTGGCGGCGGATCTCGCCGCGCCCGAGGCGCCGGGCACCGCGATCGGTTATCTGGCGTGGATGCTGGAGCGGCGGCGGCAGGCCGGGGGCGCGCCGATCACGCTTGCGAGCTGCGACAATGTCGCCGACAACGGCCGGCTTCTGGGCTCGGTGCTGCGCGACTATGCCGCGCGTGCCTTCCCGCAGCTGCCGGACTGGTTGGAGCGCAACGTCGCCTTCCCCACCTCGATGGTCGATCGCATCGTTCCGGCGATGTCCGACGCCAGCCGGGGCCGGCTCGAGGCCGCCTGCGGGCGGCGCGATGCGCTCGGGGTGGTGGCGGAGCCGTTCCGGCAATGGGTCATCGAGGATCGCTTTGCCGGGCCGCGCCCGGCGCTCGAGACGGCGGGGGTGCAGATCGTCGCAGACCTCGCGCCCTTCGAGCACATGAAGCACCGGCTGCTGAACGGTCTGCAATCGGCCTATGCCGAGCTTGGCCGGCTCTGTGGCCACGACAGCTCGCACGCTGCCGCGACCGATCCCGTGCTCGAACGCTGGGCCGGGGCGTTTCTTGCGGCGCAGGCCGAAACGCTGGACTGCCCCGAGGGTGAGGACCTGCAGGCCTATGGCCGCACCTGCCTTGCCCGGCTGCAGAATCCGACCATCCACCACCCGCTCAACCAGATCGCCAGCGATGCCAGTTTCAAGCTGCCGCAGCGGATCGCCGCTCCCGCCGCCGAGCGGCTGGCGCAGGGCAAATCCGCCGAGCTGCAGGCCATGGTGCTGGCGGGCTGGGCGCTGCAGGCCGGCGACAGCCGCCCCGATGGTGGCGGCGTGGTGACCAGCGATCCGATGGGCGCGCAGCTGGCGCAGATGCGTGCCGACGCGGCGGACAGCGAAAGCCTGATGCGCGCGGTGCTGACGCTGCCGCTCTGGCCGGGCCGGCTGGGGCAGGATGCGGATTTCGCGGCGCAGGCCACGCGCTGGCTGCGTGCCTTCGCCGCGCCGGATCCGGCCCTGCGCCGGGCCCGGATCGACGATTTCGTGAGGGAGAGGATGAATGCGTAAGTACCTGGGAGGACGCACGCCGGAGGAATGGCTGGGCGCGATCCTGATGACGGCGGTGGTTGCCCTGCTGGGCTTTCAGGTCATCGCCCGCTTCGGCATGGGCCGGTCGTTCAGCTGGCTCGAGGAGGTCAGCCGCTTTGCCTTCGTCTGGGCGGTGTACTTCGGCTTTGTCATCGCCGCCGAGGGCGACCGCCACATCCGTGTCTCGCTGCATCTCGAGTTCCTGCCGCAGCGCGCCCGGCTGGCGATGCTGACGCTCGCCGACCTGCTGTGGCTCGTGTTCAACGCCGTCGTCATCTGGCACGGCTACTGGTTTACCGTCTCGATGTTCGAATTCCCCTACATTTCGCAGACCACCGGCATCAACCTCGTGTGGGTGCAGATGATCGTGCCGCTCGGCTTTGCTTTCATGTCCGTCCGCATCGTGCAGGTGATGATCCGCCGCTGGCAGACCGGCGAGGGCCCCGCCGACGCCCGGATGGGGGAGTAACGCCATGGATCCGACGCTTCTGATGGCGCTGTCCTTCGTGGTGCTGCTGCTGATCGGCGTGCCCGTAGGCATCTCGATCGGTCTGGCCGCAGTGCTGGCGATGACCGCGGCGAACATGCCGATGTCCTACCTCGTGCAGACTGCCTATTCGGCGGTGGACGAGTTCACCATCATCGCCGTACCGATGTTCATCCTTGCCGGCACCCTGATGGAGAAAGGCGGGCTGACCCAGCGGCTGATCGGCTTCTCGCGGGCCATCGTCGGGCCCGCGCCCGGCGGGCTGGCCACCGTGACCATCGTCGCCTGCACCTTCTTTGCGGCGATCTCGGGCTCGGGCCCGGCGACCACGGCGGCGATCGGCTCGATCATGATCCCGGCGATGATCAAGGACGGCTACGACAAGGGCTTCGGCGCCGCGATCACCTCTTCGGCGGGCGGCATCGGCGTGGTCATCCCGCCCTCGATCCCGATGATCATCTACGGTATCACCTCGGAGACCTCGATCAGCGCGCTGTTCGTGGCGGGGGTGATCCCGGGGCTGCTGCTGGCGGTGGCGCTCTGGGCCACCAGCCGCTTCATCTCGGTCAAGCGCGGCTACAGCTCGGGCGATGTCGAAGCGCGCAGCCTGCGCACCATCGGGCAGGCCGCATGGGAGGCGAAATGGGCGCTGGCCGCGCCGGTCATCATCCTCGGCGGCATCTACACAGGCGTCTTCACGGTGACCGAGGCGTCGGTGGTGGCAGTGCTCTACGCGCTCTTCGTCGGCATCTTCGTCTACCGCGAGATCCGGCTGCCGCTCTTCGTCGACGCAGTGATCTACGCGGTGCGCATCACCGGTACTGTGATGCTGGTGCTGGTCACCGGGCGCATCATCGGGCGCATGCTGTCGATGTTCCAGGTGCCGCAGCTGGTGTCGGGCTTCCTAATCGACACGGTGTCGGAACCGACGATGCTGATCTTGCTGGTGCTCCTGATGCTGGTCTTCATCGGCATGTGGATGGAGACGCTGACCCAGATCATCATCCTGACGCCGCTGCTACTGCCGGTGGTGGCCAATGTCGGGATCGACCCGATCCAATTCGGCATCATCTTCGTGATCGCCTGCGAGATCGGATACTCGACGCCGCCGCTCGGGGTGAACCTCTTCGTGGCGTCAGAGATCGGCGAGACCACGGTCGAGAAGGTGTCCAAGGCCTCGATCCCGTTCCTGTGCGCCGAGATCGCCGTGATGGTGCTGGTGGCCTTCGTGCCCCAGCTGACCCTGTGGCTGCCCGGCGTGCTGGGTTTCACCAACTGAGTTTCAATCGGAGGAGACTATCTTGAAACTGTTTAGCAAATCCCTTGCCACGGCCGCGCTGGCCCTCGCGGTCGCCCTGCCTGCGGCGGCGGCGGACTACACCATGCGGCTCAGCCACGGCGACAACGAGAACAACCCGACCCACAAGGGCGCGCTGAAGTTCGAGGAGCTGGTCGAGAAATACTCGGATGGCCGGATCGACGTGCAGATCTTCCCGTCGAACCAGCTTGGCTCCGAGCAGGAGGTCGCGCAGGCTCTGCGCATGGGCTCGATCGAATCCGAGATCCTCTATACCGGCAACCTCGTGCCACTGGCGCCCTCGGTCGGCGTGATGATGCTGCCCTATGCCTTCACCTCGAACGAAGAGGCGCATGCCGCGATGGATGCGCTCAAGGGTCCGCTCAACGAGCGCCTGCCGAAAGAGGCCGGCGTGCGCGTTCTGGGCTACTTCGAAAAGGGCTTCCGCGTGCTCACCAACGGCGAGCGCGAGGTGAAGACGCTGGACGACCTGCAGGGGCTGAAGATCCGCGTCTCGAAGAACAACATCGCCATCGAGACCTTCAAGTCCTGGGGGCTCGATCCGATCCCCATGGCCTGGGCCGAGGTGTTCCCGGCGCTGCAGCAGGGCGTGATCGACGGGCAGGAGAACCCCTATACCACCGCGATCTCGTCGAAGTTCTACGAGGTCCAGAAATACATCACCGAGATCCACTACCTGATCTGGTCCGGGCCGATCATCGTCTCGGAGCGCTTCTACCAGGGTCTACCCGAGGATCTGCAGGCCGCGCTCGACAAGGCCGGTGAAGAGGCTGCGCAATATGAGCGCGAGGTCTCGGCGCAAGAGACCGAGGCCGCCAAGAAGGAGCTGGTCGAGCTGGGCATGACCCTGACCGGCGCGCCCGAAGACGAGGCGAAATGGCAGGAGGCGGCCATGGCGCTCTGGCCCGAGTTCGCCGCCGACATCGGCGGGGCGGAATGGGTTGAGGAAGCGACCGGGATCATGAACAACGCCATCGCTACTCAATAAGTTCAGCGTTCTGGCGCGATTCAACGGAATCCCATTTCTTCGGGCAGGCTGGTTTCAATCGACTGGCCTGCCCGTTATTTCGTTCTTCAGGCTCGCCAGCACTAGACTTCCCGATGTGCGTAGATCGCATATTTCGTTCTTACGCGCCAGCCAGCGTTTCGGAGGGAACGATCGGACTTCAGGGCAGGGCGGTGATCTCGTCTCTCTAACTTTTGCAGTCGAGAACATTTCGCAGGGCTGGTAGGCCCACGTTCTGGTTGCTCCACCCGGTATGCATTGGGAGCGGGAGCCGGGCGGAATGATAGCGTGCTCTTAAACCCCCTTATCGCGACGCAAGTTGAAGGCTGTCGCGAGATGTAAATATGTAACAGATTCACTTATGCTTGACAGAATGTGTTGCCTTTCGCGTTTTCGAGTGCTTCGTGGGGCGAAAGCCAGCCTCCGCCAGCGCTCCTCCCTCACTGTAAACAGAAAGGAACGCGCATGGCCTCCGCACGCGCGCGGCTGAGCTCTGGCACGGCCGTCTTACTTCTCTCGCTCACCCCTCTTGCCCCGGCGCTCGCGCAGGATTTGACGCTCGAGGACGAGGGGTACGAGCTTGGCACCATCGTACTGACCGCCGAGGAACAGATCAAGCAGGCGCTTGGCACCTCGACCATCACCGAGGAGGATCTCGAACGCCTTCCCGTCGTTAACGACGTGTCCGAGATCATCCGCAAGATGCCGGGTGTGAACCTGTCGGGCACCTCGCCGTCGGGTGACCGGGGCAACCAGCGCCAGGTCGACATTCGCGGTATGGGTCCGGAAAACGTTCTGGTTCTGATCGACGGCAAACCGGTAATGTCTCGCACAGCAGTCAAGATGGGCCGTTCGGGCGAGCGCGACACGCGCGGCGATACCAACTGGGTGCCTGCCGAGATGGTGCAAAGCATCGAGGTCATCCGCGGCCCGGCTGCGGCCCGATACGGCTCAGGCGCAGCGGGCGGCGTGGTGAACATCATTACCAAGGCTCCAGAGGAAGACCTTCTGCAGATCGGCACCAGCTTCGACATTCCCGAGAGCGACGCCGAGGGGATGACCCAGCGCTACAACCTGCTTTGGGCCAAGCGCCTGAACGAGGATTTCGCTCTGCGCTTTTCAGCCAACTACAACAAGACCGACGGCGACGATCCCGACGTGAACGCCGAAGTAGCCAGCTGTGAGATCAACGAGGATACCGGCGAGGAAGTTTGCGATTACACCGCCGGCTCCGAGGGTGTAATCAACAAAGACTTCACGCTGCGTCTTGACTGGACGCCGAGCGACGCCAACCAATTCAACATCGAGCTGGGCTATTCTCGTCAGGGCAACATCTACGCTGGAGACACACTGCGCGGTGGCGCGGCGGACAGCACCGGTGAGGGTACGATCAACCAGCTTGCGGACGACGGCGAAGAAACCAACGTGATGAAGCGCGGCACATTCGCGCTGACTCACCTTGGTTCCTATGGGTGGGGCGAGACCAACAGCTTTATCCAGTACGAGCGCACCGACAATCGCCGGTTGACCGAAGGGCTCAATGGTGGTGGTGAAGGTACGATCAACAGCACATCCGATTGGGATGAGGCGGTCCTCGACAGTGTGTCGGGCAAGTCCGAGGTTTACCTCGACCGCACCTTCTTCGGACGCCCCGCAGCAGCGACTATCGGGGCGGAGTTGCGTTATGAGAAGCTTGATCTGTCGGAGTATACCGCCAATTCGATCGACTTCGATTTCGGCATCGTCAGCTCAGATCCTGATGAGAACGATCCGATCACCGAGCAGCTGAACGTCGGTCTCTATTACGAAGAGAACATTGAGGCGACCGATAAGCTGACCCTTACTCCGGCAGTGCGGCTCGATTATGCGGATACCTTCGGCTACAACTGGTCCGGCGGTCTGAACGCGTCTTACGCCCTGAACTCGGAATGGACGGTCAAAGGTGGCGTGGCAAAGGCGTTCAAATCGCCGAGTCTTTACCAGATGTCCGAACAATATATCTACGCGACCCGTGGCGGTGGCTGCCCCTACTATGTCGACGCGGATGGCGAGCTTTCGCGCTACAGCCAGTGCCGGGTTCTGGGCAACGACGATCTCGATCCCGAAACTTCGATCAACAAGGAAATCGGTATCGCGTATAACGGCGACAACGGTATCGTCTCGACGCTGACCTATTTCCACAACGACTACCGTGACAAGATCCAGTCGGGCACACAGCGCGTGGGCACGGTCACGGAAGACGGCACAACCTACAACGTCTTCCAGTGGGAAAACATCCCCGAAGCAGTGGTCTCCGGCGTCGAGGGTAGTTTCGCCATGCCGCTGGGTGAAGACTTCCGGCTTGCGGTCAACGGAACGTATATGATCGAGTCCGAGCAGAAGCTTACGCTGGACGGTGGTGAGACGGTCAAGGTGCCGCTGTCGCTCGTTCCGGAATACACGATCAACGCATTTCTGACTTGGCAGGCCAACGAGCACTTGGCTGTCACCCCGTCGCTGACCCATTACGGCAAGATTGAAGCTTCGGATTACAGCGCGACGACAGGCAACGCCAATAGCGATACTGAGGACCGCGACCCCTATACGCTGGTCAACCTCGGCATGAACTACCAGTTCGACAACGGCTTCAACCTGAAGGCTGGGGTGACCAACGTCTTCAATACGGAGATATTGCGCTCGGGCGATGGGGCCAACACCTACAACGAACCGGGCCGGGCCTACTATTTCGGCCTGACCAAGACGTTCTGAGGCCGGCGCATCACGATGCCGAGCAAGGCTCCACCCGCGCCGGTCGCGGGTGGAGCATCGACGGCTCTGCCAGCACATGAAAGGCGATACAATGACACGGAATTCTGCAACCGGCGCGCTGAAGCGCGCACTGGGTGGGGTCGCCCTGGCAGCGCTGCTGGCGGGCGCCGCCGCGGCTGACCCCTTCACTGCGCTTGGCGGTTTCGATGGGCGGCTCGGGGCCTCGGGGCCGGATCGCGGCCCGATCCTCGCGGGCGGCACCGCCCGGATCAACGGCAACGGCTTCGCGCCGAACCAGCCGGTGATGTTGCGCCAGAACGGCGAGGCGCTGAACGGGGGCACCGCCTATGAGGCCGATGCCGAGGGCGGCTTCAGTGCCGAGATCACCATTCCCGAGGGCGCGGCCCCCGGGCTCTACCCGGTGGTCGCCGAGCTTGGCGGCGCGGCACCCTATGCGCTGACCTTCGATCTCAAGGTGTCGCGCGCGCTGGAACCGCTCGGCACCGAGCTGTTCGAGGTGACCTCGGCCCCCGCGGTGCGCAACCCCTACCAGGTGGCGGTGACCGATCAGGCGCTCTATGTCACCGGCGCGGTGGGCCGCCCGCCGGTGAAGCAGAGCGCGCTCGCCAAGCTCGACCCGGCAACGCTCGAGGTGCTAGCCGAAGTGTCGCCCGAGGCCGCCCCGGCGCGCGCCGACGGCAGCGACGGCGGGCTGTTCGCGGTCTATGGCGTCGGCGTTGCTGAAGACGCCGGGCAAGTCTGGGTGACCAACACCCGGCAGAACACCGTCGCCGTTTACGACGCCGAAGACCTGTCGCTGATCAAGCAGTTCCCGCCCGAGGCGGTGGGCCATCCGCGCGACGCGGTGGCGCATGGCGACAAGGTCTACGTCAGCGCGACCTTCGAGCCCTATGTGCATGTCTTCGACACTGAAACCCTCGAAGAGGTGGCGCAGATCGAACTGGCGTCGAGCCGCCGCGGCCAGACCTTCGCCAGCGCCAGCCTCGCGCTGGCGGAAGATGCCGGTAAGCTCTTCGTGTCGAGCCTGCGCAGCGAGGAAGTGGCGGTGATCGATCTGGCCAGTGGCAGCCAGAGCGGCGGCTTCGCGGTGGATGGCTCGGTGTCGACCATCGGGCTAGCAGCCAGTGCCGACGGCAGCCGCGTCTACACCGTGGGGCAGGGCAACGACATGCTCACCATCCTCGATGCCGAGAGCGGCGAGCAGCTCGGCGCGGTCAATGTCGGAGCCAACCCGCTCAACGTCACAGTCGAGCCGAAGAGCGGCAATGTCTTCGTCGCGCTGCGCGGCGCGCATGCGGTGGTGGTGGTGTCGCCCGAGGGCGAGATCCTCGCCAATCTCGATGTCGGCAGCACCCCGAACCACCTGACCCACGATGGCACCGGCCATGTCTACGTGGTCAACAAGTCGCGCGGCGAGGACGACCCGACCGGCGACCGGCTGAGCCGCATCACCGCCGCCGAGTGAGTGGGTGAATTGAGTGAGGAGAGATATTCTCCTCGCTCACATTAGGTTGGTGCCCTCACTCTTGGATCATGTCCGGTGCTGATTGTGGATTATCTCGACGGGGGTGGACACCAGACAAAAATGATCCTAAAGCGGAGTACCCAGGAATACCTAGGCATTCAGTTTCCTTCGGACTACTGACCCGGCCTTTTGGGGCCGGGTCTTTTTTAGTTAGGCATCCTCAATATAATCGATGACTCCACTCCGGAATCGGAGAATTTTTGTCTTCCAATGTGGAGCGCAATAATATCTCGCAAGGCTGTGTTCAACGCGACTTGACTTCTTGCCGTGATTTGCGACTTTTATAGTCAGACAAGAGTCGATGGTGCAAGATATTTGACGAAAGAGAGGGTAGGTCGTGGGCCACCTAATTTCGGAAGAGGATGCTCGAACAACCTATAGCCGGGGTTTGGTGACGAGGCTAATACTCCGATTCAGCAAGGAAAAAATATCTCCGCATATTATCAATGAAGCATTTTCTAAGAGGAGTGGTTTCGGGGTCAAATCTCTTGAGAGGGTAGCGAGAAGGATTCAGAAGAGGTCTGGATGTGTTTACTGCGGCGTAGAAAACAGGCATGCGTCTCCCGTGCTTTCCGTAATTCTCAGGTATATCGTTAGAAACTCAGAGGGACAATACGCTTCCTCTGACGTAATATTTGAGCAGGATACCTTGAGATATATCCATCGGAGGATAGCTTTCAAAGCAGATTCTGAAATAGATATGGATATCGTCATCACTCGACATGCCATTGAGCGTTGGATCCAAAGGGGTGGGGCAGCAGATCCCAGAGATAATCTGGACGGAAAAATAGATCGAGCGGTTATGCGAATGTTCTTGAAGTATTCACTTCAAGATTGCATTTCATATTCAGGAAATAGCGCCCTTCGTGATCGCCGCGGAGAAGTTCCTCGTTTTGGCATCCCTGATGCCACGGGTGGGATTTGGCTCGCGGGTGTTGCAGGATACTTTGCGGACAAGGCTGAGCATGGAGGAGGTGGCAATGTCAGACACCGGCGCGCTATCTATATTATCACATATCTAGGGGCCAGTGATCTTAGTTTGGATCAATGCAAGTATCTAGACGCCGCAAATTCAGAGGGGATCACGTCCGCAATTTCCCGAATGTCCGATGCCTTCACGCCTAGAATATATTAAAGGTGTTGATTTCCACCCAGAACTGACCCGGGAGAGCGCGTAATTTCCGTTGAGAATTGATCCATGTGACCCTCTCTGCGACGCAGCTTGCAGCGGGGGATTCCGGAGTGATCCACATGGGACTCTTGAACGTCATCCGCCGCATGGCCTTGCGGGAAAAGCTACCGATCCGAGAGATCGCACGCCGGCCCGGCGGCGGCGCTTGCACCGCCCACCGCCCGCCCAGCCGGAAACGTGGTCTCGATTGCGGCCGTGCGGCAGGCGCGGGACCGCTGGGACCATGGCAGCGCCGAGCATCATCTCAACGATTTTCTGCACGACCGCGGACGGGCGCGGCTGCGAACGCTGCCCCATATTGGCCGGTCGCGGGCCTGGCAGGTCCAGCCGCATGCGCTGCCCCAGTTCATCGGCTACCTGCAGGCCCGGCGCCGCGCCCTCACGCGCATCGTCTGCGCCACCGGGCTGATGCAGGCGCAGACCGGAGAGATCGCGCGGATCGCGCTGCAGGACGAGGTGATGTTCTGCGAGGCGGCGGTCGCGCGCTTTGCGCTCGATCTCAAGCAGGTCGGCACGGTCTGGGTTGCGGCCGCGCTGCTGCATTGGCAGCTGGAAATCTATGACGCCTCCGGCGCGGCGGTGGCAGTGCTGGCGGCGGTGCCCATGTCTTGCGGATGCGACTGGCGGAACTGGCTGCTGGCGATTCCGCGCGTCTGGGCCTGCGCTACGGCAGCGGCCCGTGGGAGGCAAGCGGCGCGCTCTTCTACACGCAGGTGGACGACATCACCTCGGGCCTGCCCACCGGCGGCGACCGCGGCGCGCAGAGCGATCTGGTCTCGAAGGGCTTCGAGGGCTCGGTCGGCTATACTGCCGATCAGGGTTTCGCGCGTCTGAATTACACCTATGCGAATGTGGAACTGGACGAAGAGACCATCGGCTCGACCTCTTATTACCTTGGCCGTCCGGTCGGCCATATCTTCGCGCTTGAGGCCGGTTTTGCCGCGAATGATCAATGGCGCTTTGGCGGCGCGGCGGAGGTCGCGCTGGAGAACACCGACACCGAGGTGGACCTGCCCGGCTATGAGGTGGTGAACCTCCACGCCAGCTACACACCGCGCGGGGTCGAAGGGCTTGAGATCAGGCTCGATGTGGACAACCTCTTTGACGAGACCTATTCGAGCCGCAGCTCTGACGGGATCGACTACTTGGATCGCGTGGTCGCCCTGACCGAGCCGGGCCGGACCCTCTCGCTCGGCCGCCTTTCCGGCAGCGCCTTTGCGGCGCTGCCGGTGATCACGAAAATGGCATTCTTGTTGGAAAATTCTTCACTTGGGTGGGAAA
Source organism: Salipiger sp. ABF4_146 (assembly GCF_056161345.1). Classification (NCBI taxonomy): domain Bacteria; kingdom Pseudomonadati; phylum Pseudomonadota; class Alphaproteobacteria; order Rhodobacterales; family Roseobacteraceae; genus Salipiger; species Salipiger sp. ABF4_146. The sequence goes on from NZ_JBSWYX010000009.1 coordinate 130,861, forward strand.
GCCAGTAGGCTTTCCAGAGCGTTGCATCTTCGATGAGGAGGAGATGATGAACCATCGCATGTTGCTTGCTCTGCCGCTTGTCGTCATGGGCTGCGCCACGCCTCAGGAACAATGTCTCGACCGCGCGGGGGCGCGGGTTCGCAACCTCGAAGAGCGCATCGAGGTCGCGCGTGGGAACATCGACCGCGGCTATGCGGTGCATGTCACCCGTTCCAGAGCGACCGTCGGGTTCTGCTCGGGCTATTATGGCGGCTATTACCGCTATGGCGGGGTCACCAGTTGTGTCGCCTCGGATCCGGGGCCCCGCGAGCAGGCCGTGCCGATCGACGTCGCCGAAGAACGCGCGAAGCTGCAGCGCCTCGAGGCCGCGCTGCTGCAGGAGCAGAGCGCGTATCGCGGCAAGGCCTCGCAATGCAGGCGCGCCTTTCCCGAGTGAAGGGCCAGAGAGGGGGCACCCGCCTTGGCGGTGCGTCTTCACCCTCAGCTTAGCGCGGCGTTGGCGAAGCCGTTGCGATTGGTTTGAAGCGGAACAGCGATGAAAAGACACACATAATTTAGAACTATCGGTCACTGCCGACCCGCGAAAGTCGACCAAGTTGCTTGCCAAACACCGGCTCATCGCGAACTTGCCTTCTAGTCTAAGCCAAATCCACCCTTCGCATCGCCGGTCAGAACTTCCTTCTATGGCGGACAGAGCCAAGAACTATTGGCCCGCGAAGGACCTAAACGGGATGCTACGGGTGACAAACAAGAGGTCGCCCCATGCTCGAAGCACATGTCGCCAGGCGGGAAAACTTCGTCGCAGAACCGCTTGATGCACTGATCGAGCTGGCGGCGCTGCCGCTGGCCCACTGCCCGGCAGAGGCCCTCGCGCTGGCCCGCGTTTCGCTGGTCGACTGGCTGATCTGCGGCATCGCCGGGGCATCCGAGCCCGTGGCCACGAAGATACGCAGCTTTGCCGCGTCCGAGGGGCAGGCGTCCGCCGAGGTTTCGGTCTTCGGCGGCAGCCATGCGCCGGCGCGAACGGCGGCGATGGTCAATGGCACCATCTCTCATGCGCTGGATTACGACGATACACATTTTGACCACGTCGGTCACCTTTCGGTCGGCATCTACCCCGCGGCGCTGGCCATGGCAGAGGCGCAGGATGCCTCGGCGGAGGAGCTTGTCACAGCGTTTTTCGTCGGGGCCGAAGGCGCAATACGTCTTGGCCGTGTGCTTGGCTTGGCGCAGTGAACGCGACAGCGCTGATGCGTCGCGTTGAACACCCGCCGCGCTGCAGCCCGCAGCCCCTTGTGGTCATCGGAGACCACCAACTTCACGCCGCGCAGGCCACGGTCGGCGAGAGAGCGCAGGAAGTCGGTTCAGAACGTTTCTGCTTCGGATGGACCGGTGGTGACGCCGAGAACCTCGCGCTTCCCGTCCTTTTTCACAACTACCGCTATTATCACGGCGCGGCTGATGATCCGCCCGCTCTCGCGCACTTTTAAGTAGGTCGCGTCGAGCCAGAGATAGGGCCAGGCGCCTTCGAGCGGCCGGGAGAGGAATGCGTTCACCCGCTCGTCTATTTCGACACAAAGGCGACTGACTTGGCTCTTCGACATGGCGCCAGCGCCCATCGCCTTCACCAGATCGTCTACGGAGCGTGTGGAGACCCCGTGGACGTAAGCCTCCTTGATCACCGCCACCAGCGCCTTCTCAGCCGTCCGTCGCGGCGCCAAGAGGCTGGGCAGGTAGCTCCCCTTTCTCAGCCGTGGGATTTCCAGCGCGATCCGCCCGGCACGAGTGTTCCAGTCGCGGTCCCGGTAACCGTTCCGCTGAACCTCCCGCTGGGGAGAGCGAACGCCCTTCCCGGCACCGGTTCACGCCCCGACCTCCACTTCCATGATCCGCTCGGCCGCGAAGGCCAGCATCTCGCGCACGAGATCGCCATCGGCCTGCTTCTCAACCAGCTCAATCGGCGTCATTCTGTCATCGGTCATCTTCATCTCCGTTTTTGCTTCAAGGTCTCGCAACCTGAACCTTCTCGAAGATCGGCGGTGGCCGCCAGCGTTACACCCGGCCGCGCGCTGAGCTACCCCGGGGGCTCCGCGCGCGGCCTTCTACACCAAGCGTTGGGACACTACCAGTCCTTTTTCCCGCGGGCGATCCCGCTGGGAGGAAGCTGGCCTTACAATCCCTGACGGCGGTGATAGACGCGTACCTGCTGTCCAATGTGGACGGCGCTCGCCGCCGGTGATCCGACGGTTTTCGCCGGCGGATCGACTATGGTCGTCATCGGCTCGGCCGTGGCACTGGCTGATGGCCGCGCGGTCGATCGGCGCGGACGTGTCGGCCGCGAAGGCCGGATCGCACATCGCGTTATGCGTATCTCGGAACGTCCAATCCATCCAGCCAGGCTTTCAGGCACTCGGCAGCTCCAGTCGGACAGTCAGACCCCCAGCGCTGCTATCCAATTGCACAGAACCATCGTGCCGGTGTATCACCTGTTCCACGATGGCCAGCCCCAGCCCCGACCCCTCGCCATTGCGCAACTGCGAGAAGCGGCGAAAGGCAACGTCGGTCTGATTCTCGGGAATGCCTACGCCATCGTCTCGGATCAGCACGACGCATTTGTCGCCGTCAGCCAGTGTGCGCACAGAAATGCTGCGCAGGCCAGGTCCGCCGTGGGTCAAGGCGTTCTCCAACAGGTTCATCACCGCTTCGCCCAGAAGCAACGGGTTGCCCGCGACCATCAAGGGATCGGGCGCCGTCTCCATGACGAAGTTGAGATCCCCTGACAGCGCCTTGGGCGCAAAGCTACGACAGGTCTCTTCGACAACCCTGTTCAGATCCAACAGCCTCATCGCCGTCCCGGTGTCGTAGCGCAGCCGTTCCAGGGACAGCAGCTGTTCCGACAGTCGGGCTGACCAGCGGGCGGCCTTGATCAGTTCGTGATGACGCGCGGTGCGGGCGGCCGGGTCGCGTACATCGGGCAGTGTTTCCGCCAGCGCTAGCACTGCGGCGGCCGGATTGCGTAGCTGATGGGCCGCATCCGAGATGAAGGCCTGATGGGTTTCGATGCTGTATTGCACCTGTCCAAACAGTCGGTTGAGGGTGGAGACGATGCCTGACACCTCTTTCGGGACGGCACGGCGGATTGGCCCGAGGTCGTCCGGTGAGCGTTTACGGATCGCGTCCTGCAGGTCGTTGAGCGGGCGAAGCCCGATCTGCACGCCGAACCAGATCACCAGTGCCAGTGCTGTCATCAGACCAGCCATGAGCGCCGCTGCGCGCAGCGCGAGTTCCCGCGCAAAGGCGCGACGTTCGCTGACGCGCTGCCAGACAGTGACGACGGTATCGCCGGAGAGGTTGCCGATGGTGCGACTTTCGATCAAACGCAACACGCGCATTTCCTCGCCCCGGTAGTTTGCGACGTAATAAAAGGGCATGTCGCGCTCGATTTTCGTTTCCGGCCGCGGCGGGTAGGCGTAGCCGGTGACATAGATGCCGCCCGGCCCGGTGACATGGTAGAACAGCTCGCCCCCACCTGCGTCCGAGATCACGCGCCGCGTGCCGGGCGACAGCGCATCCCCTTCGGAGATCGCCACATCGCGCGAAATCGCCAGTGCTGCGGACAACAGGCTGCGGTCAAAGAGCTCTTCGGAGGTGCGCTGTGCCACCTCGAACCGCCACAAGCCCAACAGGACGGACACCAGAAGCAGCGGCGGCAGGATCACGAGGACCAGCCGCATTCGCAGCGACAGCGCCTTCATGGATCGACAATCTCGAGCATGTAGCCCAGTCCGCGGGCTGTCTTGATCTTGATCCCGAAGGGGGCGACGCGTTTGCGAAGGCGCGAGACATGCGGCTCGATTGCGCTGTCTTCGGCGTCTGACCCGGTGCCATAGACATGTGTGATCAGCTGCGCCTTCGAAACGATCCGGCCGCGCCGTTCCAGCAGGCATTCCAGCGTGGCGATCTCTTTGCGGGGGATGTCCATTGGCGCCTCGTCCTGCAACAGCTGCCGGGATGTGCGGTCAAAGACGAGTGGGCCAAGCGTGTCGCGCGCGCTGAATTCAAGCTCCTTGCGCCGGGCCATGGCGCGCAGCCGCGCCTCCAGCTCGTCCATTTCAAAGGGTTTCGTAAGGTAATCATCCGCCCCGGCGTCCAGTCCCGCGACACGCTCTGCGGTGTCGGATCGGGCGGTCAGCAAGATCACCGGCGTCCCGTCGCCCCTGCGGCGCAGCGCCCGCAGGACATCGAGTCCATCCATGCCCGGCAGGTTCAGATCCAGCACCACAAGGTCTGCGCCCTCCTGCGACAGGAAGGCATCCGCCTCCGCTCCGTCATGCAGAAGGTCTACCGCATGGCCCCGATCTTTCAGCCTGAAGGCGATACCTTGGGCGAGGGCTTCGTTGTCTTCGATTATGGCAATGCGCATGGTTACTTCTTCAGCATATTGCGCAAGTTTCGCGCAAGGTTGGGACGGCATGTTGGCGCCGTTGGAGGAGGGAATCATTCCCTTGAAATGATAACACCGCAAGGTGCCGATCCACGGGCGGCACCGGCATCGGTCTACGGGAGGAAACCAATGACCATCAAGCAACTTGCAACCTCGGTTGCGGCAGCCACACTGGTTGCAGCCCCGGCGCTGGCCGACGTCGACATGTCCGGCAAGACGATCGAATGGGTGATCCCGTTCTCGGAAACCGGTGGCTCGGCCAAATGGGCGAATTTCTTTGCGCCGCTTCTGTCCGAAGAACTGCCGGGCAATCCGACCGTCGTGGTGAAATTCATGCCGGGTGCAGGCTCGACCAAGGGCGCGAACTGGTTCCAGGAGCAGGAATACGACGACGGCACGCTGCTGTTCGGCACCTCCGGTTCGACGCAGTTTCCCTACCTGCTGGGCGATCCGCGTGTGCGTTATGAGTATAGCGACTGGGTGCCTGTCATGGCCTCGGGCACCGGCGGCGTGGCCTATCTGAACGCCGAAGACGGCGCGAATTTCGACGGCTCCGCCAATGCGCTGAAGGACATCGACTTCATCTACGGCTCGCAGGGCGCGACGCGCCTCGATCTGGTGCCGCTGCTGGCCTGGGAAATGCTGGGCATGAACGTAGAGCCGGTCTTTGGCATCAAGGGCCGCGGTGACGGCCGCCTGATGTTCGAACGCGGCGAGGCGACGATCGACTATCAGACCTCTTCGGGCTACCTCGGCGCTTCGGCGGACCTGGTCGAGCAGGGCAAGGCCGTGCCGATGATGACCTGGGGCGCGCTAGATGCGGATGGCAACATCGTGCGTGACCCGACCTTCCCGGATCTCTCGACCTTCAAGGAAGTCTGCGAAGCCACCGACGGCTGCGAGACGTCCGGCGAGGCATGGGACGCATGGAAAGCCTTCTTCGTCGCGGGGTTCCCGGTGCAGAAGATCGCCTTCCTGCCCGCAGGCACGCCGGACGATGTGGCGGCGACCTTCTCGGCGGCCTTCGACGCGGTCCGCTCGCGCGAGGATTTCCCGACCATCGCAGCCAAGCAGGTGGGCAAGTACGAGGTTTTCGTCGGTGACGGCGCGCAGCGCGCCACCGAAACCGGCACCACCGTGTCGCCGGAAGCCAAGGCCTACGTTCAGAACTGGCTGCAAGAAGCCTATGGCGTGACGCTGAACTAAGCAGCACCCTCGGCGGTCCCGGCGCACGCCGCGCGGGACCGCCTCCTCTCTCTCTTCACATTCAAAATCGAAAGCCGGTGCGATGGACCTTTTCGCCACTGCCCTGCCTGCGCTTGGCCAGGCATGGGCCATGATTCTGCAACCTGTCGTCCTGGGCTACCTTGTCCTCGGCGTCGTCATGGGCCTTGCCGTGGGGGTCTTCCCCGGCCTGGGCGGCATCGCGGGCCTATCGCTTCTGCTGCCGTTCATGTTCGGCATGGACCCGCTTCTGGGCTTGGCGCTGATGGTGGGGATGGTGGCCGTTGTGCCGACTTCGGACACCTTTGCTTCGGTGCTGATGGGCATTCCCGGAAGTTCCGCATCGCAGGCGACGGTGCTGGACGGCTTTCCGCTGGCGAAAAAAGGGCAGGCGGCGCGGGCGCTGTCGGCGGCTTTCACCTCTTCGCTGTTCGGCGGGCTGGTCGGCGCGGCCTTCCTGACGATGTTCATCGTGGTGGCGCGTCCGCTGGTGTTGGCCTTTGGCCTGCCGGAGATGCTGATGATCTCCATCCTCGGCCTGTCCATGGTGGCGGTGCTGGCGGGGCGCGTGGCGCTCAAGGGGCTTGCCGCCGCCGGGCTTGGCATGTTGATAGGCACCATTGGCGAGGCCGACGCGGGCGGCAGCCTGCGCATGGCGTCTTATGACATCCCGTATCTGACCGATGGTCTGAAGCTGGTGATCGTGGGCCTTGGCATCTTTGCCGTGCCGGAAATCGTCAGCCTTCTCCGCCAAGACCGCGCCATCGCCCGGAACGCTGAACTGGGTGCGGGCTGGGGAGACGGCGTGCGGGACTGGGTCGCCAACAAATGGTTGTCGCTGCGCTGTTCGCTGATTGGCGTCGTCGTCGGGGTAATCCCCGGCCTTGGCGGCTCGGTCGTCGACTGGATCGCCTATGGCCACGCGGTTCAGACCACGAAGGACAAGTCGCAATTCGGCAAAGGCGAGATCCGCGGCGTCGTCGGCCCCGAAAGCTCGAACAACGCCAAGGAAGGCGGCGGGCTGGTGCCGACGCTGCTGTTCGGCATTCCCGGATCAGGGTCGATGGCGATCTTCATCGGGGCAATTGCGCTGCTGGGATCGGGCGACATCGAAGTCGGCCCATCGATGCTGCGCGACAATCTCGACATCACCTATTCCATCGTCTGGCTGCTGGCGCTGGCCAACGTGGTCGGCACGCTGCTGTGCATCGCGGCCTCGGGCGGCATCGCGCGTCTGACAACGATCCGCTTCACCTATCTCGCGCCGTTCCTGTTCATGCTGATCAGCTTCGCGGCGTTCCAGTCGGGGCAGAACTTCGAGGACATCCTCGCGCTGTTTGCCATCGGCCTGATCGGCATTTTCCTGCGCCGTTTCGACTGGTCGCGCCCGGCCTTCCTGATCGGTTTCGTGCTGTCCAACCCGGTGGAGAAATTCTCCAACCAGGCATTCCAGATCGCGTCCTTCCGCTTTCGCGACTCCTTTGAGGCGGGGATGCAGTACATCTTCTCGCCGATCGTGATCGTCCTGCTGATCATCACGGTGGTCTCGATCGTGCTGGGGCTGCGGCAGGCGAAATCCATCATGGCCGAGGGCGATGTCCAGGCCGGATCGAAGCGCGCTCCGCTGGTCTTTCTGATGGTCATCCTGGCCTATGTCGTGGCTGCGCTGATCAACGCGAACATGATCCCCGACTACAACATGACCGACAAGATCGTGCCACTGGTCGTGGGGGGGATCACGCTGGGCGCCCTGCTGATCGTGCTGGTGCAGATGCTGCTGCGGCCAGAGACCGACAGTATCTTCGCCGACAAGGAAATGGCCGGAGAGGATGCCGACGCGCCCTATGGGCTGTGGTCGACGCTGGCATGGTTCGGGGGGCTGATCGTGGCGACCTGGCTGCTTGGCTTCATCCTCGCGCTGCTCGGTTTTCTCATGTCGTTCCTGCGGGTTCGCGCGCAGGCGGGTTGGCCCAAGACGCTGATCCTGACTGCCGCAGGCATCGCGCTGATGTGCGTGATGGCCGGGGCGCTGAACCGCGATTTCCCGCCGGGACTGCTGCAGGACGTGACCGACCTGCCCTGGCCGCTGAACTGATCCAACAGGATGAATGAAATGACCCAGACAGGGATTCCTTACGTCTTCATGCGCGGAGGCACTTCGCGCGGGCCGTATTTCAATCGCGCAGATCTGCCCGAGGACCGCGAGACACTGGCCGAGGTGCTTTTGGCGGTCGTCGGATCGGGGCACGCGATCAACATCGACGGTATCGGCGGCGGTGTCGCCGTGACGACCAAGGTGGCGATGCTGTCGCCATCGGACGATGACTGGGCCGACGTGGATTACTTCTTTGCCCAGGTCTCGGTCAAGGACCGCCTGGTGGACTTCAAACCCACCTGTGGCAACATCCTGTCGGGTGTCGGTCCGGCCGCGGTGGAGATGGGGCTGGTCGCGCCCACCGGCGACGAAACAGAGGTGCGCATTCGCGCCGTCAACACAGGCGCGCGTGTTCTGGCGCGGGTCCAGACGCCGGGCGGCGCGATGCGCTACGGCGGAGACGCAGTGATTGCCGGGGTGCCTGGCACCGCGGCGCCCATTGCGCTGAACTTCATGGGCGTCGTGGGATCGTCCACCGGCGCGTTCCTGCCGACGGGGAACCTACGCGACAGCTTCGACGGGATCGAGGTCACCTGCATGGATGTGGCTATGCCCATGGTGATCGCCCGCGCGGTGGACTTCGGCCTGAGCGGCTACGAAACCATTCAGGAACTGGACGACAACCGCGACTTCTTTGCAAGGATGGAAGCGGTGCGCCTGCAGGCCGGGGCCGCGATGGGCATGGGCGATGTGTCAAAGTCGGTGACGCCGAAATTCGGCCTTCTGGCTCCGGCGCGGGACGGCGGCACGATCTGCACCCGCTACTTCATGCCCTGGACGACGCATCCGTCGATGGCGGTGACCGGGTCGCAATGTCTGGCCTCCTGCGCCTTGACGCCGGGGACCGTGGCGGACGGTTTGCTGGACCGCCCCGCGCAAAGCCCGGCCAATGTCGTGCTGGAACATGCCTCTGGCACCATCGAGGTGCTGGTGGATTTCGAGCTGAACAACCAGTTCAGGCTCAATTCTGCGGGGCTGCTGCGGACCGCCCGCAAGCTGGCGGATGGTCGCGTCTATGTCCCTGCAACCGTCTGGGGAGGGCACTGACATGCCGGTTATGAACCTGCTGGTGGCTTTCAACGGGTCGGACGGATCGGTGGCGGCGCTGCGCTATGCGGCGGCGCTGGCGAAACGCTTCGATGCCCATGTGACGGCCATGCTGGCGCATACCACACATGAGGTGATCGACCGCCGGTCCCGATGGATCCCGCGCGAGGCCCGCGCCCTGCTGGAGGCGGCCAATACCAGTCTGCTGCAGGAGATCGAAGCGAGCTTCGAGTCGGAGCGCGCGGCGCTCGGGCTGTCCAACGCGCTCCAGCTCAAGGAGGTGACAGGCCGTGTCGATGCGGTGCTGTCCGAGGCCGCGCGGCACTACGACATGCTGGTTGTCGGCAATCATTCCGACACTGACGATGAGCACGTGACGTTGCATCCCGATCGCATCGCCTTGCTGTCGGGGCGCCCGGTGATCGTGGTCCCGCGGGGCTATGACGCGGGGGCCGATCACGGTCATGCGGCGCTTGTGTGGGACGGCGGGCGTGCCGCTGCGCGCGCCCTGTCGGACAGCCTGCGCCTGCTCGAAGACGATGGTCATGTCAGCGTTCTGACGGTCGGTCCGCGGCGGGATTGGCCAGTGGCGGATCTTCTGCGCCATCTCGACCGACACGGCGTCAGCACCGTTCACGAAGACTGGCCCAGCACGCATCCCGTTGCAGAGACCTTGCTGACGTGGTGTGGCAAGCACGACCCCTCGCTGCTGGTACTGGGGGCCTACGAGCATTCCAAGTTCCGCGAGGATTTTCTGGGCGGCGTGACATCGGAGATCCTGTCGCGCACCACGATTCCCGTCCTTCTCTCCCACTGACACGACGAGCCAGACATGAACGATTTCGAACGCATCAGCCGCATCCGTCAGGAACTCGAAACGCTACGGCAGGACCTGTGCCAGCGCATGGAACAGGCACAGGACCAGCGCGATCTGAACATCGTGCACGAGCGCGTCAGCCGGGCGATCAAGGCGCTTGCGGGTCGAGGCTGAAGGCGTGTCATGAAGGTTCATATTCTCGACGACTGGTTCGATACGCTGGGCGGTCTGCCGTGCTTCGCGCGGCTGGCGGGCCATGACGTCACGGTCTGGACCGATCATGAGCCCGATCCGGTGAAACTGGCGGAACGGCTGGCGGCGGCGGATTGCGTCGTGCTGTTTCGCGAGCGGACACAGATCACCCGCGAGTTGCTGCAACGGCTGCCCAATCTGCGCCTGATCTCGCAACGGGGACAGTATCCGCATGTGGACGTCGACGCCTGTACCGATCTCGGCGTTCTGCTGTGTTCCAACAGGGGCGGCGGCGGCGCGAACCACGCCGCGGCCGAGCTGACATTTGCCCTGATCCTCTCCGCCATGCGCCAGTTGCCGCAGCAGATGGACAGCGCAAAGGCGGGCGGCTGGCAGATGGGGGTCGGGCGCAGCCTGCGCGGACGCCGGTTGGGTCTTTATGGCTACGGGCGCATCGGGCGGGTCGTGGCCGACTACGCCCGCGCCTTCGGAATGGAGGTGGTCTGGTGGTCGTCAGAGGCAGGCCGCGCGCGGGCAGAGGCGGATGGCCAGACCGTTGGCGACTCGCGCGCGGCGTTCTTTGCGGACTGTGACGTGGTCTCGCTGCATCTGCGGCTGACGCCGGAGACGCGCGGCATTGTCACCGCGCAGGATTTGGCGGCGATGGGGCCACGCGCCGTGTTGGTGAACACCTCGCGGGCCGGGCTGATCGCGCCCGGCGCCTTGTTGCGGGCGCTGGATGCCGGGCGGCCGGGCATGGCGGCGGTGGATGTCTTCGACAGCGAACCGCTGACCAACGCCGCCGATCCGCTGCTGTCTCATCCCAAGCTGATCGCCACACCGCATATCGGTTTTGTCACGGAAGACGAGTTCGACAAGCAGTTTGCCGACATCTTCGAGCAGGTGAACGCCTACGCGGCGGGCGCGCCGATCCACATGATCAACCCTTCCGCCGTCGCGCGATGAGCCCCGCCACCACCGGCGCGCCGACGATCACGATCACGACGCGCGTCAGGTGGTGCGTGATGACGAATCCCAGGTCCGCGCCGGTTACGATGGCCAGCACCGTCATCTCGGCCTGACCGCCGGGCGCAAAGGCAAGGAAGGCCGGAACCGGGTCGCCAAGCCCAAGCCCCGTGACCAGGGCGGTGAACCCCGCCGCGAGCAGCGCCAGCAGCAGCACGTAGGCCACCCCCGCCGCGACCACGCGCGTCAGCTCGCGCCATGTCACGCCGAGAAAATGGATGCCGATGCCGCAGCCAATAAAGAGTTGCGCCGCGAGGATGGCCTCTGCCGGGGGCCGGAAATGAACTACGCCGGTCAGCGACAGGGCCGCCGTGACGATCATCGGCCCGAGGATCGAGGCCCCGAAGAGGCTGATGCGCTCTCCGCCTTTCCAGCCGATCAGCGCCGCCAGCGCCATGATCGCCAGCTCGTGCCATGGCAGGTCCGCCACCGGCGCACCGATCGGATTGCTCATTTCAGCGCCATATAACTGTCCGAGGAAGACCGGCGCCAGCGTCACGATCAGCAGTACGCGGGTGGCGTGAATCAGCGACAGGGCGCGCGGGTTGCCGCCCGCTTCGGTGCCGAAGATGACCATGTCCTGCAGGCCGCCGGGCATCGCCGCGTAGTAGGCGGTGGGCAGGTCAAAGCCCCAGATCCGCCGAAAGAATGGCACGCCCACCGCTGCGATCACGGCGATGAAGACCGGCACCAGCGCCACCGACAGCGCCATGCGCGGCAGCTCCGCGATGATCTCGGGCGTGATCGACGCGCCCACGGCCACGCCCAAGATGGTGCGGGCTGCGACGGACGCCTGACCGAAGCCTTTCAGCGGCAGATGCACAAGCGCCCCGGCGAGACAGAAGGCCATCGGCCCGAACAGAAAGGGCAGGGGCAGGCCGAGCCACCAGAACAGCCCGGTGCCGAGAGAGGCCAGAACAAAGGTCAGCGCGCGGCGCATTTGGGGGTGCGTGAGATGTTTGCGCAAAACGGCCTCCAGACGGGTTGACGCGACAATGAATACGCCGGTATCCAGCTGTACACAAGATTTGACTTGTGCGAACAGAGGGCGACCATGACAGCCGACGACGGCACGCCGCAGGGCAACAACGCCTATCTGCGCCTGCTTACGGAACTGCGCGAGGGACGACTGAATCCGGGCGACCGGCTGCGCGAAACCGAATTGGCAGAGCGTCTGGGCATGTCGCGCACCCCGGTGCGCGAGGCCATCCGTCAGCTTGAGGCGGACGGCATCGTCACCCATGTGCCCCGGCAGGGTGCGTGCATCCGGACGCTCGACTACGCTGAGGTCATGGAGCTTTACGAGATGCGCGCTGTGCTCGAAGGCGCCGCCGCGCGGCTTGCGGCGCGGGCGGCCTCGGACATCGAGATCGAGGAACTCGTCGACATGAACCGCCAGATGAAGACGCTTGGCAGCGCGCCAGAGGCGTTCATCCTGAACCGGCAGTTTCATGCCGCGCTGCTGGATGCGGCTAAGAACAGGTTCCTCGCGCGGTCGATCCACGCGCTGAAACGCGCCCTGATGATCCTCGGCCCGACGACCCTGACGGAACCGGACCGGGCCGAGAAGGCGGTGGAAGAGCATTTCGGCGTCCTCGATGCGATCAAGGCGCGCGACGGTGCCTTGGCCGAAGCCGCCATGCGCGCCCACATCGAGGCGGCACAGCGTGTGCGGGTCCGTGCCCTGCGCGCCCGCCCGGTCCACGCACCCAGCTACGATGGAGACCTCCTGTGACCCTAGATCGTCCCGACATCGCCATTATCGGTGGCGGCAATGCGGCGCTTTGTGCGGCCATCACCGCCGCCGAAGCCGGTGCGCGCGTGCTGATCCTTGAAACCGCGCCAAAGCCATATCGTGGCGGCAATTCCCGCCACACCCGCAATTTTCGCTGTATGCACCACGGCCCTCTGGGGCCGCTGGTCGATAGCTACACCGAAGAGGAATACCTTGCCGACCTGATGAAGGTCACAGGCGGCAAGACCGACGAAGTCCTCGCACGGCTGGCCATTCGCTCCTCTGAGGAATGCCTGCCGTGGATGCAGGATCACGGCGTGCGCTTTCAGCCGTCGTTGTCGGGCACGTTGTCGCTGGCCCGCACGAATGCCTTCTTCCTTGGCGGCGGCAAGAGCCTTGTGAATGCCTACTATCGCACCGCCGAACGGCTGGGGGTGCAGGTCGCATACGAGGCCGCTGTCACCCATCTGGATCTCGACGATGATCGCGTGACGCGCATCGACTACACACAGGACGGCAAGAGCCACTCGATTGCGCCAAAATCCGTCGTGGTGGCCTCGGGCGGGTTTCAGGCCGATACCGACTGGCTGGCGCGGGCTTGGGGACCGGCGGCCAAGAACTTCCTCATTCGCGGCACGCCCTACAACCGTGGCGTCGTGCTGGCCGACCTGCTTGAGCAGGGCATCGAACAGGTGGGCGACCCGACGCAATGTCACGCTGTGGCCATCGACGGCCGCGCGCCCAAGTTCGACGGCGGCATCGTCACGCGGCTGGACTGCGTGCCGTTTTCCATCGTGGTGAACAAGGACGCGCAACGGTTCTATGACGAGGGCGAGGATGTCTGGCCCAAGCGCTACGCCATCTGGGGGCGCCTTGTCGCGGCGCAACCCGATCAGGTGGGATACGTCATCATCGACGCCAAGTCTTTAGAATTGTTCATGCCTTCGGTTTTCCCGCCGATCAAGGCCGTCACGCTGCAAGAGCTGGCGGGCAAGATGGGCCTGCCCGCCGATGCGCTGGTGCAGACCGTGGCCGAGTTCAACAACAGCTGCGGCGACACGTCCGGGTTTCACCCGACCGAGCTGGATGGCGTTTCGACCACCGGCCTCAACCCGCCCAAGACCAACTGGGCCCGCCCGATCACCGAGCCGCCGTTCTACGGCTACTCACTGCGCACGGGCGTGACCTTTACCTATCTCGGGCTGAGAGTGGACGACCGCGCGCAATGCGCCATTGGCAACCGTCCGGTGGCCAACCTTTGGGCCGCCGGGGAAACCATGGCCGGTTCGATCCTTGGCCAAGGCTATCTTGCCGGGTTCGGCATGACCATCGGAACCGTCTTCGGACGCATCGCAGGCAAGGAGGCCGCCGCCCATGCAAATGCAACCTGATCTGCTGCAGGAGGCCCGTCGTCAGGCCGAGATCTGCAACGCCTGCCGCTACTGCGAAGGCTATTGTTCGGTCTTCCCGGCGCTGCATGCCGAACGCGCCTTTGCCGATGGGGATCTGGCGCAGCTGGCCAATCTTTGTCACAACTGCCGGGGCTGCTACTATGCCTGCCAATATACGGCCCCGCACGAGTTTGACCTGAACCTGCCACAGGCATTGGCCAATGTGCGGCAAGACAGCTGGGAAGAGCTCGCCTTTCCACGCGCCGCCGGCAAGGCGTTCCAGAAGAATGGCGCGCTGATTGCACTGGTGACGGTGATGGGCTTTGCCCTGCTGTTCTGGGCCGCGCGTGCGCTGGCCCCGGTGGGCGGAGAAGGGTTCTACGCCGTACTGCCCCACAATGCGATGGCTGCTATCTTCCTACCTGCCTTCCTGTTTCCGCTGGTCAGTATCGGCGTCAGCTTGCGTCGTTACTGGCGGCATGTCGGGGCAGGGCCGTTGCGTCCCGCCCAGGTTCTCGCGGCCTTGCGCAGCGCGGCGCAGATGAAGAATCTGAAGGGCGGGCACGGCGACGGCTGCAATTTCGAGCACGAAGACCGGTTCACGCACGCCAGACGCGCCGTGCATCAGGCGGTGATGTACGGCTTCCTTCTGTGTTTCGCCGCGACCAGTGTCGCTACGATCATGCACTACGTGTTCGACATGCCCGCGCCCTATGGGCTGTTCTCCCCGCCGAAACTGTTGGGGATCACGGGCGGGCTGCTGCTGACGATCGGCTGCGTCGAGATGATCCGGCTGAAACTGCGTGCGGATCGCCACCTTGGTACGGTACTGGCTTTCGGCGGCGAAATCGCTTTTATCGGGTTGCTGGGTTTCGTGGCCTTCAGTGGGCTGGCGCTCTATGCGCTTGGCCAGACGCCTGCGGTGCCGGCACTGCTGGTGCTGCACCTCGGCGCCGTGCTCGCCTTTTTCCTGCTGACGCCCTTCACCAAGATGGCGCATGGCTTCTATCGCCTGGCCGCTCTGACGGTTGACGCACAGCGCAAAAGTTAAGGTGGCTCGGAACTCGGTGTGATGGCTCCGGGCGACGCGGTAGGATGCCTGCCGCCCGGGTCGTATCAGGCCGAATGTATCTCCAGCGCTGCCCCATCGTATTTCTGTCAAAGCAACCTCTGCCAGAACATGAGCCACGTCTGTCCGTGCGGCGTCTTTCGCCAGACCGACGCGGCGCATGACCCTTTGGCGCTCCACCTTTTCCGTCATTTCGGATTATGCAGGGCCAAGCTGGCCGCGGCAACCTCCTGCACGATTAACATAATTATCCTTACGCGATAAAGAACAAATAGCGAACATGTGACTTGCCGTGTCTGAGTTCGGGCATCTATCTACACAACAAGTCTCAGGCAGAAGCTAGCGCAATCTGCTTGAGGTTGAAATCTCCCCTTGCCGAGACCGGCGCTATCGCCGACGGTGGAAGAAAGCAGAACACTGCAGCAGACAAGACATCGAGCGGAGGCACCCTGCGCTGGAGGAAGACATGTCAGCCGAATGGACCAACATTCAGATCATGGAGTGCGAGGACTCGATCGGCCGCGCCGTCACTGTGTTCAGGCAATCTGATGGAACTCACCAACGCTACGTGCTCGGCAACGGGCGCAAGGTCGAGGCGAACGCGGACGGCACCTTCGTCATCCCGGACTTCGCCACGGAATTGCGGGTCATGGGCATCTAGCACGGTCTGCAGCGCGGGTCTGAAGCAAGGCTAGCCAGCTAGCTTTTTCCGGGTTCGTGCTGCGAGGCCGTGCATGACCTTCTCGAAATCGCCCTCAGCAAAACGTGCGACCCCATTGTGGGCGGCGCAGACGGACTTCGTGCCGCGCCATCGCGCCCCAATTTCCTCGAGCCAGCGGCAGAACTTTTCTTCTGCACCGTCTTCCACATTCATTGCCGCCCCTAGCGTGGGATGCAGGATAAGCCGCGGCACGTACCCCCGCAGAGCTCCTGGCACAGGAAGAACATTCAGCGCGCCGCAGAGCTGCTGCACCGCACTACGCGCAAAGTGTCGCTGTCGCAGGAAGGGGCCGCATTTCTGCCCTACGCGCGCGAAATCCTCGCGCAATCAGAGGCCGCTCGCGCCGCCCTTGGCCTAAATGCGAAACGCCCCACGGGGACGCTGCGCTTTGCCGCGCCGAGCAGCTTTGCACAGCTGCACATCATGCCGCTTCTGCCCGCATTTCACGCGGGATATCCGGACATCACACTGGATCTGCGGCTGTCCGACACCCGCATGGACCTGATCGAAGGCAGCTTTGATCTGGCCCTGCGCAGCGCACCCTTGCAGGACAGTAGCTTGCGGGGTCGCAAACTTGGCGACGACACCCGCGTTCTTTGCGCCGCGCCGGAGTATCTTGGGCGGCATGGCACGCCAATGACGCCGGAAGATCTGGACGGCCACGACCTGCTGTACTGGGGCAGCACCGCCCCCCGTGACCTGCTTGCCGGGACCCGTCGCTTTACGCTCGATCCGGCCCGCATGATCTGCCGCACGATCCTCGATGACGGAACGGCACAGCGCATTGCCACGTTGGCCGGCGGCGGGATCTCGATCAACTCGCTCTGGAGCGTTTCCCACGATATCCGCGCGGGGCGGTTGGAACATCTGTTGCCCGACTGGCGGCTTGCCGATGCGTCGGTGCTGTGGCTGATCTATCCCCGGTCCAACGTCCTGACACCGAAGGTGCGAGTGTTCATGGACTTTCTGCTGGCACGGTTGACACCAGCGCCTTGGCTGCCGTGACGGCGGCCTGATCATGCAGGGGCCACGCCTGGGTCAGTCCCTCGAGGATCAGCAACAGCGTCACCTCATGGCCTGTCAGTCCGGTCGCATTCGCTGTCCGCTGAGCGACTGGAGTGCGCCCCTGCCGATGGACATTCTTAGGCGGCGGTTTTGACCGTGGCGCGGGCATGGCGATCTTAGAACTGTACAGGGCTAAGATCGCCCAAGGCTAAATGCAGGCGGCGGTTGTTTTAAGCCTTGATAAACCGGGGCAGGCCGGTGGCGACGTCGTCGAACGACTCATACTCCGTAAGGTAAGCGTCCTCCACCTTCAGTGTCTTCATTAAGCTCTCGGCCTTTGCGTTATCGTACGGGTTGCCGCGGCGGCTCATAGACGCGAAGGAGCCCAGTTCGGCAAAAATTGGAGTGCGCCCCTGCGGATGGACAGCAAGGATGCCAGACAGGGGCAGGACGCCGGGACCTGATCTGCCCTCTCAGCCCGTGTAATGCAGCGCCAGTGCGTTGGCGATTTCGCGCACCGTCCGGCCCAGGTCGTCCTGCGAGCCCTGGCGGGCCTCGGCGCTGGTCATCGAGATGGCGATGCCCGCCACCGGAAGGCCACCTGGCCCCAGGATCGGGGCACCGAGGCAGACCATGCCCTCCCGGATTTCGCCATTGTCGATCGCGTAGCCCTTGGCACGCCAGGTCTCGATGTCGGCTTCGAAATGGTCGCGGTCGGGGACGCTGTTCGTTGTGAAGCCCTGCGGCCAGGCGCCCGACAGGACCTCCGCGCGCTCCTCGGGCGAGACGTAGGACAGCATCGCCTTGCCCGTCGCGGAATAGACCGCAGGCAGGCGCATTCCGATCTGGAAGGTGAAGCCCAGCGGCTTGTCGGAGTTGCGGCAGGCCAGGTAGACCACCTGGTCCGCCTCTAGCGACGACAGGGTCACGGTGTAGTCCGCCAGCCGCCGGTCCACCGCCAAGGCCCGCTGAAATTCCGACACCAGGGACGACCGCTGCAGGTAGGCGCCGCTCCACCTCAGGCAGTGGGAGCCCAGACTGTACCCGCGCGAATCGTAATGCAGCACCCCGGTCGCCACGAGCGATTCGCAGATGCCGTAGACCGAGCTTTTCGGGGCGCCGACTTCTCGCGCCAACTCGGACACGCCCACCGGCCCGGCCTTGGCCGCAAAGCAATCCAGCAGCTGAACCGCCCTCTCTACTGCCGGCGCGCGACGCTTCGCATTCTCTGTCATTTCAATTTTCTCCGCCGTTAGCGCCAAAGAAGGTTGCCTGGGCTTCGTTTGAATGTATACGGTTGCATCCGTTCCATACTGCAACCAGCGTTCCATATATGAAACAATGGCAATTGAGCAGTCAAGTTCGAATACGTCGTGGAGGAGGAGTTCCCGATGCCCAAGCTCAATGATCCCACCCTGCTGAAGGCAGCCTGCCTGGTCGATGGCCAGTGGGTCCAGGCGGCCTCCGGCGAGATGGCGGAGGTCACCAACCCCGCCGATGGATCCATGGTCAGCAGCGTGCCCTACATGGACCCTTCAGAAATTCCGGCGGTGATCGAAGCCTCGGCCCGCGCGCAGAAGGCCTGGGCCGGCTGGGCCGCCAAGGACCGCGCCGCCGTGCTGCGCCGCTGGTTCGAGCTGATGATCGCGAACACCGACGACCTGGGCCTGATCATGACGCTGGAACAGGGCAAGCCCCTGGCGGAGGCAAAGGGCGAGATCGCCTATGCCGCCAGCTTTATCGAGTGGTTCGCCGAAGAGGCCAAGCGCGTCTACGGCGACACGATCCCCGCGCCCAAGGCCAAC
The DNA here is from genome assembly GCF_056161345.1 of Salipiger sp. ABF4_146. NCBI lineage: Bacteria > Pseudomonadati > Pseudomonadota > Alphaproteobacteria > Rhodobacterales > Roseobacteraceae > Salipiger > Salipiger sp. ABF4_146. The sequence continues at coordinate 149,492 of NZ_JBSWYX010000009.1, forward strand.
CAGCGCATCACCGTCCTGCGCCAGCCGATCGGTGTGACCGCCGCGATCACCCCCTGGAACTTCCCCGCCGCGATGATCACCCGCAAGGCCGCGCCGGCCCTGGCGGCTGGTTGCTCAATGATTGTGCGCCCTGCCGACCTGACCCCGCTGACCGCCCTCGCCCTGGGCGAGCTGGCGCAGCGCGCGGGCATCCCCGACGGCGTCTTCCAGGTGGTGACCGGCAAGGCCTCCACCATCGGCAAGGTGATCACCGACAGCGACACCGTGCGCAAACTGTCCTTCACCGGCTCGACCGAAGTGGGCCGACTGCTGATGGCGCAATGCGCCGACACCATCAAGAAGGTCAGCCTTGAGCTGGGCGGCAACGCGCCCTTTATCGTCTTCGACGACGCCGACCTGGATGCGGCAGTCGAAGGCGCCATGGCCTCGAAGTACCGCAACGCGGGCCAGACCTGCGTCTGCGCCAACCGCATCCTGGTGCAGCGCGGCGTCTACGATGCCTTCGCCGCCAAGCTGGCCGAGAAGGTCGCGGCGCTGAAGGTCGGGGACGGCACCGCCGAGGGTACAGAGATCGGCCCGATGATCGAGCCCAAGGCGCTGGACAAGGTCGAGGACCACATCAACGACGCCGTGGCCAAGGGCGCCACGCTGATCCAGGGCGGCAAGCGCCTGGGCGGGCTGTTCTTCGAACCGGCGATCCTGACCGGCGTCACGGCCGAGATGAAGGTCGCCACCGAAGAGACCTTCGGCCCGCTGGCCCCGCTTTTCGCCTTCGACACCGAAGACGAGGCCATCGCCATGGCCAACGACACGATCTTCGGCCTGGCCGCCTATTTCTACACCCGTGATTTCGCCCGTACCGTGCGCGTCTCGGAGGGGCTGGAATACGGCATGGTCGGCCATAACACCGGCCTGATCTCGAACGAGGTGGCGCCCTTCGGCGGCGTCAAGCAGTCGGGCCTTGGCCGCGAAGGGTCCAAGTACGGAATCGAGGACTACCTAGAGCTGAAGTACCTCTGCAGCGCGCTGTAAGCGTCGCCCGTCCCCCTGCCCTCCTGATGCGGGCGGAGGACCGTGAAATCATCACTCCAAGGACAAGTTCAATGACCGATGGTATCAAACCCTTCTCCTTCGACACGCCCGGTTCGCTGCTGGTGGAATGGGGTGGCGCGAAACGCCTGGGCGCGCTGATGGGCGACTGGTTCGTCGAGCGGAACCTGCTGATCGTGACCGATAAGTTCCTGCACGAGAACCGGCTTCTCGACCCGGCCAAGGCCTCGCTGGCCGAGGCGGGCTTCAGCGTCACCGTCTTCGACGACGTGGTCGCGGATCCGCCCGAAGCGGTGCTGATGTCCTGTGTCGAACAGGGTAAGGCCGCAGGCGCCGATGTGGTGTTAGGGCTGGGCGGCGGGTCCTCCATGGATATCGCCAAGCTGGTGGCCGTGATGCTCAGCTCGGACCAGCCGCTGTCCAAGATGTACGGCATCGGCAACGTGCAGGGCAAACGCGCGCCGCTGGTGCAGGTCCCCACCACCGCCGGCACCGGCTCGGAGGTGACCAACATCACCATCCTGACCACCGGCGAGACCACCAAGATGGGGATCGTGTCGCATCAGCTTTATGCCGACCGCGTGCTGCTGGATGCAGAGCTGACCGTGGGCCTGCCGCCGGCGCAGACCGCCGCCACCGGCATCGACGCCATGGTCCATGCGATCGAGGCCTTCACCGGCCAGCACAAGAAGAACATGATGTCGGATGTCTTCGCCAAGGAAGCCCTGCGGCTGATGACGGCGAACCTGATCACCGCTTGCGAAGACGGCCAGAACCGCGCCGCCCGCGAAGCGATGCTACTGGGCGCGACGCTGGCGGGCCAGGCCTTCGCCAACAGCCCCGTCGGCGCCGTGCATGCCCTAGCCTATCCGCTGGGCGGCCACTACCACCTGCCCCACGGCCTGACCAACGCCCTGATGCTGGGCCCGGTCCTGCGCTACAACATGACCGCCGCGGCCGCGCTGTACGCAGACCTGGCCGACGTGGTAATCGGCCCCTCGGACGAGGGCACCCAGGCGCGCTCGGCCAATTTCGTGAACTTCATGCAGGACCTGATGGACCGCTCCGGCGCGCCCCTGAAGCTGCGTGACGTGAAGGTTCCCGAAGAGGATCTGCCGATGCTGGCGCGCGACGCCATGCTGCAGACCCGCCTTCTGATCAACAACCCCGTCGAGGTGACGGAGGAGGATGCGCTCGCGTTGTACCGCGAGGCATTCTGACCCTCAGCACATAGGCGCTCCCATGCATCGCAGGTGGAGCGCCTGCCAAACTCATGCCCTAGGAGGGAGGGGCAGACTGCGTCAAGCGAGGAGAGATAAGTGAGACAAGAACGTATCGACGGGCAGGAAACGCCCTATTGGGGCGCGGGTCCGTTCAAGATTCGCCTGCCCTTCCTGCACTACCGTTTCGAATGGCCGGACTATTTCCAGGGCCTGCTGATGTGCGCCGTCGACCTGGCCGCCATTCCGCTGATGGTCGAGCTGCTGGGCATGCCCTTCGAGGTCGCCCTGGCCGTCGTCATGATGAACGGCGTACTGTACCTGATGCACCACCTGCTGGGCGACCCGGTGGTGCCCGGCTGGATCACCCCCGCCATTCCGCTGCTCATGGCCTATTGCGCCTCCTTCCCGGAAGGGCCGGAGCGGGTGCATGCGTTGATCTCGTTCCAGTTGCTGCTTGGGGTCTTCTCGATCTTCATCGGCGCCTCGGGGCTGGCACACAAGGTAGTTGCGGCCATTCCACAGGCGATCAAGTCCGGTGTCATCATCGGTGCGGGCATCGCGGCCGTGATCTCGGTCTTCAAGGTCGGCGGCCGGTTCGACAGCTTCCCCTTCACCATCACCATCGCCGTGGGCATCGCTTTCTACGTCATCTTCTCGCGCCACTTCGCCAAGCTGAAGCGCGAGGTCGCGCTGTTCGGCATGATCGGCAAGCTGGGGATCTTCCCCATCGTGGCCCTGGCCATCGTCGTCGCGCCGATCTTCGGCGAAGCGCCCTGGCCGGATCTTGAGTGGGGCATCTCGAAGCCCGACTTCTCCACGCTCTTTGCGGAATACACCGTCTTCGGCCTGGGTCTGCCGCCGCTGTCGATGTTCCTCACCGCCATCCCCACGGTGCTGGCGGCCTACATCGTCCTCTTCGGTGACGTGCTGCAATCCAAGGCCATCCTGGAAGAAGCCGACGCCGAGCGTACCGACGAGAAGATCGACTACTCGCCTGACCGGGCCCACATGATCTTCGGCGCGCGGAACTCGATCATGTCCATCGTCGGGCCCGACGTCGCCATGTGCGGCCCGCTGTGGTCGGCCATGCACGTGGTCATCGTCGAGCGCTTTACCCAGGGCAAGAAGACCATGGACTCGATCTTCGGTGGCGCGGGCTCGTTCCGCTGGGGCACCAACACCGGTCTGCTGCTGATGCCGATCGTCACGCTGGTGCAACCGATCCTGGGAATCGCCCTGGCGCTTACGCTGCTGATCCAGGGCTATGTCTCGGTCCGCATCGGGGTGATGGAAGCCCGCTCGCAGCGTGACCTGGGCATCGCGGGCATCGTGGCCGCCGTCCTGGCGACCCGTGGCGCCGCCTGGGCCTTCGCCGTCGGCGTGGTGCTCTGCCTGTTGGTCTACGGTCGCGACTTCTTCCGCGGCGAGACCGACCGGACCTTCGTCAAGGACCAGGCACAAACGCCCGACGCCTGACCAGCCGTAGAGTTCCAGACCTGACCCAAGTGGGGGCCGCACTGTGGCCCCCGTTTTCGTGTCTGCCATCGCGACCCATTAGCAACTGTATCCGCCATGCACCTTGAAGGCCCCATGGTTTACGCGTTTTGCGTGCGACCAGTGTCACGCCGCAATCTCGCCGTCCATTGCCTGCGCTTCCGCGACCTCTCCGAAAACCAATCCCAAAGGATAGGTTCGAGATACCCGCGGGCTGACCCCTCTCCGTCCGCGCTATCGAGTGCCTCCCTTTTCGCCCTGATCTAGCCCGGTGCGGGGCTGCTCCCCCGCGATGCCGCGCGGTATCCATGTTTTCAGAGCGGGACAGCAAGTGACCTGCTCGCAAATCCAGGAAGACCCGGAGGACGACACCATGAGCCAGCTCGAAATCGAACGCGCCGCACAGCAAAAATCCCGCCGCTGGATCCGTGCCCAGGCATTCGAGCTAATCATCGGAGCCGCAGTCCTGGTGACCGTCATCAGCTTCCTGAGCAACGCTGCCTAAGTAGCCACGCAAGCGACAATAGGCGCTTTGCGATGCCTTCCGGCGATGTGGTAGACAGCCCCGCCATCACATCCCCACAGGTTAGGCGTCCCGATAGGACTGTCGGCAGCACCCTCATCCATTCGGGTAATCCCGTTAGTGTCCGAGGATCTTGTGTAATTTCGACGCCACTGACGGTGTGATCCAGGGTCGCCATCGAGGTGAGTTTCGGGGCAGCCCGGCCGATCGCGTTGACTCCAGACATTCATCACAGAGAGGGGGGCACGGGTTGGCGAAATCGCCGGAAGGGCTATCGGCTGCAGAAGCGAGATCCGGAGCGCAGGGCCAACGGCAAGGACACACCCGGCTCCGACGGGTAACCAGCGTGTCGGCCCAAAGCTTCTTCCGCAAGCGTCCACCGTTCTCCTCAAGGTCGCGCTTCTCACGGGCTCAGGGGCCGGCTTGTCGAGCCGCGGACGGATGCTCGGGCGACCTACCTATACTGCCCCGGATTCGCCTAAGCGTCAATCTGTTGCCAAGCCTGTCCTGTGGAAGGGACGTCGACGAGGCTTGCAAACTGCAATGCGCGTAGAGTTCTTTCCCAGTGCAGTCGCTCTATCTCAGAACCGCGTTATGACTGTTGCCCCGGCGGATCGGAACTTGTCCATGCCCATCAGTGCCTCGGGCGCATCGGCAAGGCTGATCTGATCACCCACCAACCGCGCCGGGTCCAACTTGCCGCTGGCGACCATGTCCAGCATCGCGCCATAGCGATGCGCCTGCATCCCGTGGGAGCCGAGCAGCTCGATCTCCTGACCGACGATCTTGGGCATCGGGACAGTCGGCGCTGCGTGCTCGCCGAGCATCAGACCCACCTGCACATGCTTGCCACGCGGGCGCAGGCAGAGGATCGAATTGGTCATGGTCACAGGATGACCGAGCGCATCAAGCGAGACATGCGCGCCGCCGCGCGTGGTCTCGCGGATTGCCTCGGGCACATCCGCCTCGCCACCGTTGATGACAGCCACCGCCCCAAGATCCCTGGCCAGCGCCAGCTTGGCCGGATCGAGATCGACACCGATGACGTTTGCGCCTGCCGCGGCTGCGATCATCACCGCCGATAGGCCGACACCGCCGCAACCATGCACGGCCACCCATTGCCCGGCGCTGACCTTGCCCTGGTCGATCACCGCGCGGAAGGAGGTGGCGAAGCGGCAGCCGAGGCTCGCCGCAGTGGCGAAATCCATGCTCTCGGGAAGCGCCACGAGGTTCAGGTCCGCCTGGTGAATCCCGACATATTCGGCGAAGGACCCCCAATGGGTGAAGCCCGGCTGTTCCTGATGCAGGCACACCTGCTGCTGCCCTGCGTGGCATTCCGAGCAACTGCCGCAGCCGCAGATGAACGGCACGGTCACCTTGTCGCCCACCTTCCAGTTGACGACGTCCTTGCCCACGGCCTCGACCACACCCGCCAGTTCGTGCCCTGGGACATGCGGCAGCTCGATGTCGCTGTCGTGGCCCATCCAGCCATGCCAGTCGCTGCGGCAGACCCCGGTGGCCCTGACCCTGAGCACGACGCCATGCGCTTCCGGCGAAGGGTCGTCCACGGTGACCAGCTTCGGGGGTTCCTGGAATTTCTCGAACAAGACGGCTTTCATCGCAGGGTCTTTCGGCTGTTCACGTTCATTTTTCGGGTGCACGGCGGCATCGGGGAACCCCCGCCTGCCGATCCTGATCCCGCGCGCATGTCTTGCAGCAGATCCGCCGCGACGACCAGTGCTCGCGGCATATCCGCCACCTCTCCGGCAGCGGGCTCCCGATAGGCTTCGGGGCGCGATCACCACGACTGGGGATCACTGCCCCCAGGTGCGTTCCAGCGTCGCGATCCAGTTGCGGTGGGCGATCTTTGCCAGGTCCTCTTCGCCGTAGCCGGCCGCGCGCAGGGCTTCCAGCAGACGCTGCACGCCAGCCACATCCCCCATCTGCCGCGACATGAAGGTGCCGTCGAAATCCGATCCGAGCGCGACGTGGTCGATACCGACGCGCTCGACGAGGTAGTCGATGTGGCGGACCATGACGTCAAAGCCCATCTCGGGATCGCGGATCCCCTCGGGGTGAAGGAAGCGCACGCCGAAGTTCAGCCCGATCAGGCCGCCGGTCTCGCGGATCGCATCGAGTTGCTTGTCCGTGGCATTGCGGCTGTGCGGACAGATCGCGAAGGCGTTCGAATGCGAGGCCACAAGCGGCGCGTCCGAGATGCGCGCGACGTCCCAGAAGCCGGCGTCGTTGAGGTGCGACAGATCGACGAGGATCCCCAGCTCGTTGCAGAGCCGGACCAGATCCTGCCCGGCCGCGGTCAGCCCGCCACCGATGTCGGGCTCACGCCCCATGACGAAAGGCACGCCATGGGCAAAGATGTTCGGCCGACTCCACACCGGGCCCATCGTGCGCAGGCCAGCGGCATGCAGCACGTGCAGCAGGTCGAGGTCTTCGGTCGCGGCCTCGATGCCCTCGATGTGGAACACGGCGGCAAAGCTGCCCTCAGCCATGGCCGCACGGATATCGGCGGCGCTGCGGCAGAGCGTGACCGCCCCGTCCGACTGGCGCACGATGCGATGAAGCAGCGCGGCTTGCGCAATCGTCTGCTGAAGGGCAGTGGCCTGCGGCACGCGCGGCAGGTCGCCGTTCTCGTCCAGCGTCTGATCGCCGGTGCTCACCCAGACCGCGCAGAGCCCGCCAGCGAACTTCGAGGCCTGCGCCCGGGGCAGGTCGATCTGCATGCCCGGCGCGCCGGTGAGGAAGCGGGCTTCGGCTCCGTCACGGGCGCGCAGCAGCTTCGAGAGCACATCGTTGTGGCCGTCGAAGACGGGGACCATCTCGCTCACAGCTGCACCTCGTGGATTTCCTCGTGGGTCGCGACGAAGGCCCGGCCTTCGGGCGTGACCCATCCGCGGAACATGCCAGCGGTGTTGAAGGGCGCGCTGACCTGACCCGAGGCGTCCAGCGCCACCAGCCCCGCACCGATGATCCCGGTGGTCTGCGACGAGCCCGAGAGGTCCACGTGCACCACATGCTCGGCCGCCGTGCGGACGTCTTCCTTGAGGTAGTCAATCCGCGCTGCGATCTCGTGCCCGACCACGTGCCGGATGAAGAACTCGCCCTTGCCGGTACCCGACACGGCGCAGACCCCGTCGCGCGCATAGGTGCCGGCACCGATCACCGGGCTGTCGCCGACGCGGCCGGCGGGCTTGTTGGTGTAGCCCCCGGTCGAGGTGGCCGCCGCGAGGTGCCCGGCCCCATCGAGCGCCACCGCGCCCACGGTGCCGTGCTTCTCGTTCTCGGTCGCCTCGGAGCCGGCAGCCGCATGCGCCTTCATCGCCGCGAGGGCCTCAATGCGCTTCTGCGTGGTGAAATACTCCTGCGGCATGACCTCGAGGCCCGCCGCGGCGGCAAAGTCATCCGCCGCGCCGCCGGTCAGGAACACCGCGCGGCCATCGTCCATCAGCGCGCGGGCGGCGCGCACCGGGTTGCGGATGCCGCGCGCCGCGCTGACTGCGCCCGCCTCAAGCGTGGCACCGTCCATGACCGAGGCATCAAGCTCGTGGATGCCCTCCTCGTTCAGCGCGGCACCGTGCCCGGCGTTGAAATGCGGACTGTCTTCCATGACGACGACGGCCGCCTCCACTGCGGCGACCGCAGAGCCGCCTTCCGTCAGTTCCGCCCAGCCCGCGGCGAGCGCGCGCGCCAGGTCCTGCCGAGCCTCGGCCCAGTCTTCCGCGCTCATGCTGTCGAGGGGCAGCACGCCGCAGCCCCCGTGAATGGCCAGTGCAATCGTCGTCATAGTCGTCTTCCTGTCTTCATGCAGAGCCGCCCGGGCATCATCGCCGGGGCGGCTCAATCTTCAGCCTAGGCGTCAGCCAAAGGAGATATCACCGATCACCCGCACCCGCACGCGGCGCGCGCCGCCGGGCAGGTAGGCGATGGGAATGTCCTCGATTTCGAGAACCTGCAGGCTCTCTGCATCGGCACCCGCGGCGACCGCCGCGGCCCGCGCCTCGGTCTCCGCCGCCGCCAGCGCCTGCTCGCGGCTCATGTCCGAGAACACTTGGTCGACCTCGCCCGAGACCTGCGCCATCGCCGCGCCGAGCGCATTGGCCACGCCGGCATTCTCGACACGCCGCACCTCGGAGGCACCGGGCACCTCCTCGGGGATCAGGAAGGCGCCGCCGCCGACCGCGATCAGCGGCACGTCCTCGGCAGAGGTCTTCATCTGGTCGAAGTTCTCGGCCACCATGGCGCGCATCCGGGCAAGCGTGTCCTGCACGAAGGTCGGGTCGAGATCACGGACCAGCGACGGATCGCCCATCTCGATCATGCCCGCGGCGACCGCGATGTCAGAGGTGGTCAGCGTCTGGCCGCCGAAGACCCGGGCTTCCTGCAGGATGCGGTAGCCCACAGAGCGCGGGCCGATGGCGCCGGTCTCGGGATCGACCACCGTGCCACCGCCGAGCGCGATGGGCAGCAGGTCGGGCATCCGGAACAGGGTCCGCACGCCGCCGATATGCACGATGTTGTTGGCCTCGCGCGGGAAGCCCCCGATCAGGCAGCCGATGTCCGAGGTCGTGCCGCCGACATCGACCACCATCGCGTCATTCAGCCCGGTCAGGAAAGCCGCCCCGCGCATCGAGTTGGTCGGACCCGAGGCAAAGCTGAACACCGGGTTCGCCGCCGCCACGTCGGCCAGCGCCACGGTGCCGTCGTTCTGGGTCAGGAAGAACGGCGCATCGAGGCCGATCTCGGCGAGCGCCGTCTTGAAGGCCTGCACCGTGGTCCTGCCGAGCGATTGCAGCGAGGCGTTCAGCAGCGCGACGTTCTCGCGTTCCAGCAGACCGATCCGGCCGAGGCTGTTCGACAGGGTGATCCGCGCCTCGGGGATGATCGAGCGCACGATCTCCGCCGCGCGGTCCTCGCATTCCGTGGTCAGCGGCGAGAAGGTCGCCGAGATCGCCACCGAGGTCACCCCGGCGTCCCGGATCTTCATCGCGGCCTCGCGGATCTCGTCCTCGCGCATCGGCACCAGCGGGCTGCCGTCGTATTCGTGCCCGCCATGCACCATGAAGATCATCGGATCGACGGCGCGATAGAGGTCCTCTGGCCAGTCGCACATCGGCGGCAGCGACGCGCCGGTCGGCAATGCGATGCGGATCGCCGCCACGCGTTCGAGCCGGGCGCGTTCGACCACGGCATTGGTGAAATGGGTGGTGCCGATCATCACCGCGTCGAGCGGACGCGGCGTGTCGCCGATATGCGCCGCGACATGCGCGAGCGCCGACTTCACGCCCGACATCACGTCCTGCGTGGTGGGAACCTTGATCGAGGCGGCGATCGTGTCGCCGTCGATCAGCACGGCATCCGTATTGGTGCCGCCAACGTCAATGCCAATACGCTTCATTTGAATACCGATTTGAAGTCAATGTCGTAGCCGAAGGCGCGCGGGCCCACCGCCGCCACGCCCGCGGGCGTCGTGAGGATCTCGGGCGCCGGCAGGGCGACCACGCTGACGCGCTGGCCGTAGCGCACGGACTCGGTGCCGATGGCGCTGCCCGACACGCTGTCGAGCAGGCACAGCAGGTCCGGCGTCATCGCCACCGGCTCGCCATTGCGGAAGGCCACCGCCCATTCGTTCTGGAACGCCAGTTCCAGCGTTGCCCCGCGATCCGCGTCGATGCCCTCGATCACGGTCTTGCCGCGCAGGAAGCCGCCGGTGGTGGTGCGGTCGACGTCGACGATCTTGCCGCGGAAGATCTGCTTGCCCTTGGCGTGGTCGAGCACGGCAGCCACCGGATCGTCGTGACGGGCGCGGGCCTCGAGCACCACGCGGCCCAGTTCGGTCGCCTGGGTGATCGTGTCGTGGATGCCCCAATCCTTGACCTCGCGGCCAGTACGGGGCGCCTTGCATGTCGCCGCGGTCGAGCCCACGGCGGTACAGACCGCGCGCGAGACCTTCTCCATCCATTTCCAGCTTTCGGCGCGGGTGACGATCACCTCGTTGTCGCGCACGTCGACCAGCGACAGCGGGAACATCGACAGCCCGCCGATCGCGAAGGAGGTCATCTGCGCCTCGGGATAGGCGCGGCCCATGCAGTCGGCGTTGACCACCGGACGGCCAAGCAGCGCCGCGGCGAGGAAGGGCGACAGCGCGTTGGCACCGCCGATCTCCAGCGCCATGATCGCACGGAACGGGCGGCCGAGGTAGTCTTCCATCAGCTCGACGGCGCGCGCCATGTGCCGCGGGTCCTTCAGCCGCTCCTGGCCGACCAGCGGTGCCCCCATGCCGGAGACCACCGCGACCATGTCGTCATCCGCCAGCTCGCTGGGCTGCAGGACCTGGACCCGCGCGCCCTCGGCGTAGAGGCGGCGGAGGTTCAGCGTTGAAAGATAGGGGTTGCCGCCGCCGCCCGTACCCAGAATCCACGCGCCGGTGGCGAGGGATTCAATATTTTCTTCGGGAAATTCCTGGAGCATCTGTCCACCTTCGGCCTTGCTTGTGCCGGCCCCGCACGCTGCGGGACCGGACTGTTTCAACGGGATCGCGACCGATCAGTTCGAAGGGCATTCCCAGGTGAAGTGCCAGAAGTTCAGATCCCAGCTCTGCATGGGGCGGAACTCGTAGCCCTGCAGGCAGGCATTGGCCGCGTAGCGGCGCATCGGCGCCACCGCCCAGACCGCGGGCTGCAGGTCATAGATCGACTGCTGCAGCTCCTTGTAGGTCGCGTTGATCTCTTCCGGCTCGGTCTGCGCGCGCGACTGGTCGATCAGCGCGTCGATCTCGGGATCCTGCAGCCATTCCATCGACCACCAGGTGCCCGACGCCTTGGAGTGGTACTGGTTGAAGAACATCGCGTCCGGCGACGGGTAGCTCGGGCTCACGTTCACCTGCGTCGAGGCCGGGGTGGTCTCGGGGTTCGATGCCAGTTCGACGATGCGGTTCCAGGGCTCGGGACGGATGTCGAGCGTGATGCCGATCTGCGCCAGGTTGGCCTGCATCAGCAGCGCCACTTCCTGCTCGAAGGCCAGCGAGGCGACGTAACTGTTGACCAGCGTGATGTCCTCGCCCGCGTATTTGGACAGCGCCAGCTCTTCCTTCGCCTTCTCCAGATCGTAGACACCGGTCGGGATCTCGGTGTTGAACGCGGTCTCGAAGGTGTCCGAGAGCGGGCCGTGCATCGGAACGCCGGGGTAGATGATCTCCTGGATCGTCTCGTAGTCGGTCGCATAGGCGATGGCGCGGCGCACATGCACGTCGTCGGTCGGATAGACCTTGGTGTTCAGCTTGATCTGGAAGCCGCCGGCGGTGCGGGTCTGCAGCAGCTTGTAGCCGGGCATGTTGCCGATGGATTCAAAGGTGTCATTGCCCAGCCCGTGCGAGGAGAGGCCCAGCTCGCCCTTTTCGGCCAGCGCGCGCACCGTGGCGTCGTCCGAGGTCTGCACGAAGCGCACCTCATCGACCGGCGTGCCCTTGTCCCAGCCGAGGAAGTAGTCGGGGTTGCGCGCGATCACCATGTCCGCCGAGCGGTTGTAGCTGACCAGCGCGTAGGGGCCCGAGCCCACCGAGTTGTCGCCGACATAGGCTTCGCCGAGCGCGTCATCCGCCGTCGCATTCGCCTCGACCAGCTTCTGGTTCAGCACCAGCAGGATCGGGGTGGACGCAAGGAAGGGCGAGAACGGGCGGTTCAGCTTGATCTCGACCGTGGTGGCGTCGGGCGCGGTGACGTTCTCCGGCGCGATCAGATCGACGAGCAGGTTCGACGGGCCCTTGTTGATCTTCAGCAGGCGCTGGATCGACCAGACCGCGTCCGAGGCGCTCAGCGCCGAGCCGTCCTGGAAGGTGACGTCGTCACGCAGGTGGAAGGTGTAGGTCAGACCGTCCTCGGAGATGTCCCAGGACTTCGCCAGATGCGGCACGATCTCGCCCGAGGGGGCGACGGTGGTCAGACCGTCGTACATGTTCACCACCGCCATGTAGCCGGTGTAATCGGTGACCTTCGCCGGATCGAGCGAGCTGAAGATCTGCATGGTGTTGACCACGGTCGACACTTTTTCCTGCGCCAGGACGGCGGGTGCGGCACCAAGGCCGAGCACCGCTGCAAGCGCGAGGGCGGACAGCCCGCGTTTCTTTGCCAGAATGGACATTGTTGTACTCCTGTTGGGTTTTCTTCTTGGTCTCAGGCTGCCTGTCCCAGCGGGGCAAGTGGCGCGAAGGGGATCTCGGGGTAGCCGAAGGCGGCGGGGCCCACGACCTCGAGCGCGCGCGCAGAGCGCAGCAGGTCGTGGCAGGGCACGGCGAGCACGGCGATGCGCTGGCCGTAGCGCAGCATCTCGGTGGTGATCGGATAGCCGGTGTCCACGTCCAGCACGATGATCAGGTCGGGCACGGTGACCTCGACCTCGCCCTCGCGGCGGAAGATCAGGAACTCGTTCTGGATCGCGATGCTGGCGGTCTGGCCCTGGAAGCCGTCGAAACCGCCAAGCTCCAGATCGCCGACGGCGAAGCCGCCGCGCAGGTGGCGCTTCAGGTCGGTGATCTTGCCGGTGAACACGTGCCGCCCGCCTTCGAGCGCGCAGACCGTCGCCACCGGATCGTCGCCGTTGCGGCGCGCGTCCAGCACCGCCCGCCCGAGGCGGATCGCCTTGGTATAGCTCTGCGGGATGGCGTTCTGGCGCACGAAGCTCGCCGGCATCGGCGCGGTGGCCAGCATCGCCGCCCCGCCCTGCGCCACCACGCAGGCCCGCGCCATGCGTTCGTGGAACACCTCGGAGACCGCATGCTGGAACACCACCCGGTTGCCGTGCAGGTCGCACATCACCGAAGGCGTCGAGCTGTGCCCGTAGATCGAGAAGGTGGTCATCTGCATCTCGGGGAAGGCCCGGCCCATGCCGTCGCAGTCGAGCACCGGCAGACCGCCGAGCGCCGCCGTCACCAGCGGGTTCATCGAGTTGGAGCCGCCGATCTCTTCGCAGACGATGGCGTCCATCTTGCGCCCGGTCAGCTCTTCCATGCCCTGCAGGCAGCGCAGCCCTTCGAGGCCCTCGCGGATGCGCTCGGTGCCCACCACCGGCGCGCCGATGCCGCCGATGGACATGCACAGCGCATCATCGGCGATCTTGTCGGCGGCGAGGATGGTCATCTTGTGCCCCGCCCGCATCGCCTCGCGGGTCAGCAGCTTGCCCTGGTAGGGGTTGCCGCCGCCGCCGGTGCCGAGGATCCCCGCGCCGACTTCCAGCGCCTCGAGATCGTCGAGTGTCAGCTCCCACAGGTCGGCGGGATCGTAGGTCAGCTCACGGGTATCAGGCATTTTCGACTTCCATTTCTGCGAGGGCACCCATCTCACCCACGACCTTGACGTAGATGCGGGTGGCATTGCCGGGCAGGTAGGCGAGGGGCATGTCCTCGCGCTCGATCACCTCGATGGTTTCGGCGACGGCCCCGGCGGCGATGGCCTGGGCACGGGCTTCCGCCTCGGCCTCGGCCAGCGCGCTGTCGCGGGTGACGCCATCGGTGAGGCTGAAGATGCGGTCGGTCTCGCCCGAGATCTGCGCGATCGCCGCGCCCACCGCGTTGGCCACGGCGAAGTTCTCGGGGCGGATCACCTGCAGATCGCCGATCTGGTCGGGCATCAGCACCGAGCCGCCGCCGACCGCGATCACCGGCACCGGCTCGGCCGAGATGCGGGCACGCTCGACGCAGGTTTCGAACATCTCGGTCATGCGGGTTGCCGCCGCCGCGACCAGCGCGGGATCGAGCGCCGCCAGCAGCGCGGCATCGCCGATCTCGGCCTTGCCGGTGGCCACGGCGATGTCGGTCGCGGTCAGGGTCTGGCCGCCGAAGACCAGCGCCTCCTGACGGACACGGTAACCGACGGACTGCGGGCCGATCACCACGCCCTCGGGCGTGCCTTTCACCAGCGAGCCGCCGCCGAGGCCGATGGAGAACACATCGGGCATGCGGAAGTTCGTGCGGACCCCGCCGATGTCCACCGAAGTGGAGGCCTGCCGCGGGAAGCCGTGCGACAATGCGCCGACGTCCGAGGTGGTGCCGCCCACGTCGACCACGATCGCCTCCTTGAGGCCGGTCAGGAAGGCCGCGCCGCGCATCGAGTTGGTGGGGCCAGAGGCAAAGGTCAGCACCGGGAAGGCGCGCACCGTGTCGGCGGCCATCAGCGTGCCGTCGTTCTGGGTGATGAAGAACGGCGCCTTCACGCCCGCCTGCTCCAGCGCCTGCCCGAAGGCCTGCACCGTCTTGTCCGCCAGCCGCAGCAGCGAGGCATTCATGATCGCCGCGCTTTCCCGCGCCAGCAGCCCGTGGCGGCCGATATCGCGCGACAGCACGACGCTGAGACCCGGGCATTCCTCGAGCAGGATGTCGCGGGTGCGCAGCTCCATCGCATCGTTCACGCCCGAGAAGACGCCGGTGACCGAGGCCGCCCGGATGCCCTTCTCGCGGATTTCACCGGCGATGCGGCGGATCTCGTCCTCATCGAGCGGCGACAGCACACGGCCGTCGAATTCGTAGCCGCCCTTCACCTGATAGCCGTGGTTGCCGACCATCTCGCGGATGTCCTCGGGCCAGTCGACCATCGGCGGCAGGCCCGCGCCCGAAGGCAGGCCGAGGCGGATGGCGGCCACCGGGTCGAGGTGGCGGCGCTCGATCACCGCATTGGTGAAATGCGTGGTGCCGATCATCACCGCGCCGATGCGGGCGCGGTCGATCCCCGAGGCGGCGATCACCTGCTCCAGCGCCTCGAACACGCCCGAGGTCACATCCTCGGTGGTCGAAGCCTTGATCCCGGCGAGCACCTCATTGCCCTTCAGCACGACGGCATCGGTATTCGTGCCGCCTACGTCAATTCCTACGCGATACACCAAAGGCTCCTTCATCAATCAGTGGTTTGCACAAGGAAGGCTGCACGCTCTTCCGGGCTGACCGCGGGCTTGTGGCGTTCCTCCTCGTCGGTGACGACCGGGATCGCCGCGATCAGCGCGCGGGTATAGGGGTGTTTGGGGTCGGCGAAGATCTCGGGCGTGGCGCCTTCCTCGACGATCTCGCCGCGCAGCATGATCGCGAGGCGCGAGCAGAAATTGCGCATCAGCGACAGGTCGTGCGAGATCATGAAGTAGGTCAGCCCCAGCTCTTCGCGCAGCTGCAGCAGCAGCTCGATCACCGTCTTCTGCACCGACACGTCGAGCGCCGCAGTCGGCTCGTCGAGGATCAGCACCTTGGGATCGGCGGCCAGCGCACGGGCGATGGCGACGCGCTGCTTCTGCCCGCCCGACAGCTCGTGCGGGTACTTCGCGAGATAGGACACCGGCAGGCGCACCAGCTCCATCAGCTCGGCCATGCGCGCGTCGCGCGCTGCGCCGCTCAGCCCGGCGTATTTCAGCGGCAGGCCGAGGCTCTGCTTCACCGTCCGCTTGGGGTTCAGCGAGGTGCCGGGGTTCTGATAGACGATCTGCGCCAGCGGCCGGCCGGGGTTGGGCGTGCCATCCACCGAGACGCTGCCGGAGGTGGGGCGCGACAGCCCCATCATCATCCGCGCCACGGTGGTCTTGCCCGATCCCGACTCCCCCGCGAGACCGAAGATCTCGCCCTCGCGCAGGGTGATCGTCACGTCCTTGACCGCGGTGAAGCGGTTGCCGCTGCGGCCGAACTGCTTGCCGAGCCCGGTTGCGCTGACGATGGGCGCCTGCGCGCTGATCTGCTGGGTCTGCACCCGCGGCCCGTAAAGCGGCGGCACCGCGTCGAGCAGGCCGATGGTGTACGCGTGCTCGGGGGACGCGAGGATCTTCTCGCAGGGGCCGGCTTCGACGATATCGCCGTGGCGCATCACCACGACGCGGTCCGCCACCTTGCGCACCACCCCGAGGTTGTGGGTGATCATCAGCAGCGCCATGCCCTCTTCGGCCACCAGCGTGTTGATCAGGTTGAGGATTTCGTCCTGCGTGGTGACGTCGAGCGCCGTGCCCGGCTCGTCGGCGATCAGCAGCTTCGGCTGGTGCAGCAGCGCCAGACCGATGAGCACGCGCTGGCGCATGCCGCCCGACAGCTCCGACGGATAGGCGTTCATCACCCGGTCGGGGTCGGCCAGCTGCACGCGGCGCAGCACCGCGGCGATGCGGGCGCGCCGGTCGGCGCGGCTCGATTTCACGCCCTCGCGGCGGTCGGCGAAGCGCAGCACGTCGTCGAGGTGGGTGCCGATCTTGAACACCGGATTGAACGACGACAGCGGGTCCTGCATGATCAGCGAGAAAGCCGAGCCCTTCAGCGCATCGCGCGCGCCGCGCGGCAGGTCGAGCACGTTGCGGCCCTCGACCTCGATGCGCCCGGCGCTGACCGTGGCATTGCGCGGCAACGTGCCGAGGATCGCCTTGGCAGTCACGGATTTGCCCGAGCCGGTCTCGCCGATCAGCGCCACGCGCTCACCCGCACCCACCGTGAAGGAGATGTCGCGCAGAACCTGCCGGGTCTGGCCGTAGGAGGTGAAGAGGACGTCGAGTCCCTCGACTTTCAGAAGTGCGTCGCTCATCTCAGCCCTCCATATCGAACATGTCGCGCAGACCGTCGCCCAGCAGGTTGAAGCCCAGCGTGACGTAGAGAATGACAGCCCCCGGGCACAGCACCTCCCACCAGAAGTCGGGCATGAACTGCCGCCCGTCGGCGACCATCGAGCCAAGGTCCGGGGTCGGCGGTTTCACCCCGAAGCCGAGGAAGCTCAGCGTCGCGCCGAAGAGAATCACGAAGGCCGCATCCAGCGTCGTCTTGACCGAGATCACCGACACGCAGTTGGGCAGGATCTCGCGGAAGAGGATGTGCATCGGGCCGGCCCCGGCGATGCGGGCGGCCTCGATGAAGTCCTCGGAGGCCACCGATTTCGACACCGCGTAGATCAGCCGTGCGTGCCAGGTCCACCACAGCAGGGTGATGGCGATCATCGCGTTCATCAGTGTCGGCTCCAGCAGGTTCGACACGGCCAGCGCCATCACCAGCGGTGGCATCGCCAGCATGACGTTGGTGAGCCCGGTGATGATCCGCTCGGTCCAGCCGCCGAAGTAGCCGGCAGCAAGTCCGAGCACCGTGCCGATCGGCACCGAGATCCCGAGCACGCCGATCACCAGCAGCAGCGAGATGCGCAGCCCAAAGACGGCGCGCGAGAAGATGTCGCGCCCGACCTTGTCGGTGCCGAACCAATGGGTGGCATCCGGCGGCAGGTGGCGGGCGCGGAAGTTCACCACCGCGCCCACATCCTCGGGCTTCGGGGTGATGTAGGGCGCGAGGATCGCGAAGATCACCGCCGAGAGCACGATCAGGCTGCCGATCACCGCCGCGGGATTGCGGTTGAAGCGGTACCACATCATGTAGCTTGCGCTCAGGTCCTTGTTCGCTCCGTCCAGAGCCATCTT
This sequence comes from Salipiger sp. ABF4_146, assembly GCF_056161345.1. Classification (NCBI taxonomy): domain Bacteria; kingdom Pseudomonadati; phylum Pseudomonadota; class Alphaproteobacteria; order Rhodobacterales; family Roseobacteraceae; genus Salipiger; species Salipiger sp. ABF4_146. The sequence goes on from NZ_JBSWYX010000009.1 coordinate 167,201, forward strand.
AACCTCGGCCATCAGCGGGCCTCCTTTCGGCGCATGCGGGGATCGATGATGGCGATCAGCACATCGACGATCAGGTTGGCGACGATGAAGAACAGGCCCGACACCAGCACCACGGCGGTGACCGCGTTCAGGTCCTTCTGCAGGATCGCGTTGAGCCCGTAGGAGGCGAAGCCGCCCCAGGAGAAGACCATTTCGATGACGAAGGCATTGCCGATCAGCGAGGCGAACTCGAGCCCCATGATGGTCAGCGGCGCGATCGACGACAGCTTCAGCAGGTAGCGGAAGATGATCACCCGCTCGGGCACGCCGAAGCTCTGCAGCGTGAGCACGTGATCCTTGCGGCGGTTCTCGAGCATCGCCGAGCGGGTGATGCGGGTGATCTGCCCGATCCCGGCCATCGACAGCGCAACCGCCGGCAGCGCGAGGTGCTGCAGCGCCGAGACGAAGACGTCCATCCGCCCGGCGAGCAGCGAATCCACCAGCATCAGCCCGGTCGGGCCGCCGGCAAAGCCAAGGCCGTGATCCATCCGCCCGATGATCGGCCAGTCGCCGAAGTAGCGCGCCGCAAGCAGCTGCAGCGAGATGGCAAAGAGAAAGCTCGGGATGGTCACCCCGACGAGCGAGAACAACCGTCCGACGTGATCGACCCAGCGGTCGCGGAAATGCGCCGTCATGACGCCGAGCGGGATGGCCACGGCGAACATGATGATCACCGCCACCAGCACCAGTTCCACCGTCGCCGGCACCGTCTGGCCAAGGTCCGCCGTCACCGGGCGCTGCGACAGCAGCGACATGCCGAGATCGCCCTGCAGGGCGCGCGCCATGTACGAGACGTATTGCACCGGCAGGGAGTCATCGAGCCCCATCTCGGTCCGCAGCGCGCTGACCTGCTCCGGTGTGGCGGTGGGGCCCAGTGCCATGCGGGCGGGGTCGCCCGGCACCACGCGGGCCAGCACGAAAATCATGATCGAGAGCACGACCATCACCAGCACGAAGGTGCCGAGACGTGTCAGGATCGCTAAGAACGGGTTTTGCTGCATCAGCCGGAAACCTCCCGGTTGGTCTCTTTCGGGGGACTATTCTGCAGCGCCCGGGACTCGACAATTTCGTGCTGGTATGGGTTTTGACAAAAATGGTATAGGTTTCATAATGTGCTCTGAGCGCGGCCGACCCGATAGAATATTGCGCGAACCGCTGATTGACCGGATCCTGAGCGATCGGACCGGCACGGTCTTCCTGCGCGCTCCGGCCGGCGCGGGCAAAACCGCGCTGATGCGCGACGCGGCGGAGCGGCGGGGCAGCCCGGTCTGCGCGCTGCACACCCCGCGCGAGAGCGACGTCCACGACGGCTGGCTGTTCTGGGATGTGCCCGGCTCGGCGCGCACCGCGCGGCTGCCTGCGCAGGTGGCGGAAACCACCCGGCATCTGGTGATCGCGCACCGCCCCAGCCAGAAGATCACCGGGCTTGCCCGGCGCTTGCTGCACGGCGGCACCCAGACGCTCGATGCGCGTGCGCTGAGCTTCAGCGCCGAAGAGATCGGCACCCGGCTGCCCGCGGCGATGACGCGCCGGCTGCTCGACGATTTCGCCGGCTGGCCGGCGTTTCTGCCGCTGAGCGCCGCCCCGGACCCCGCACTCGCCGCCGACTATGTCGGCGAGACCTTTCTCGCCCAGCTCTCTCCGGCGCCGACAACGCGGCTGTCGATCTGGCTCGAGGCCCCTACCCCGGACCCCGACGACGACTGGTGCGACGCGCTGCCGCCGTTCCTGCTTGGCGCCCCGGCATCGCAATCCGCCCTGATCGCCGCCCTGCGCACGGCGGTGGCGGCGCGGCTCAGGGCGTTCTCCAACTCCGGCGCGGTGACCGAGGTCGCCACCGCGCTCGAGGCCGCGCACCGCCCGCTGGCCGCCATGGCGCTGCTGCTCGACCATGGCCACGAGGCCCATGCCGCGCAGATCCTCGCGCATTCCCGCGGGCTTGAGCTGATCTACGAATCGAACCTCGACGAGTTCAGCCGCATCATCCTGCGCTTCTCGCCCGAGGTCGTGGCGACCAATGAGACTGTGCTCTTCGCGATCACACGCACCCTGATGAAACAGGGCGAATTCCAGCGCGTCCGGCAGCTGGTGGCGAAGCACCTCGGCTCGGACTACCTCGATCCGCTCAAGGTGCTCTCGCGCGGGACGCGCTTTTCCTTCGCCGCCCGCCGCTTTCGCCTGAACATGATGATCAGCGAGGACATGACGCCCTCGGATGCGATGCTGCAGCGGCTCGGCGAGTTCATGGCCGATTACCCGGTGGGCGACGATCAGAAGTGGGCTGCCTTCTACAACGCACTGCTGGAATTCGAGATCCGGCGCAGGAACTTTCGCGAAGCCGAGGCCGCCGCGGCCCGCGCGCTGATTTACTTCCGCAAGATCGGCGGCCACCCGCTGCTCGAATTCTTCATCCAGCTGCACCTCACCGTTCTGCACCTGACAAACGGCGATGTCCGGCTCGCCCGGCCCGCCGCACGCATCGCCCGCGAAAAGCTGCAGTCCGTCACGCATCCCGTCGAACAGGAATTCCGGATGCTGCACCTCGCCGAGGCCGCACTGGCCTACGAGGACGGGCAGCCCCAGAAGATCGTCGCCTTCGTCGAGCAGGAGTTCGACGCCTTCGCGCGCGCCGAGATCTGGCCGAGCCTGTTTCACTTCGCGGTGCAATATGCCTCTCAGGCGGTGATGGACCACTATCCCGCCAGCATCCGCCCGGGCTTCCTCGACGGCCTGTGGCTGCATCTGGCCGAGCGGATGGACCTGTTTCCGGCGGTCCAGATCCGCACCGCCACCGCCTACCAGAACGAGGGCCGTATCGGCGAGGCGGAGGCGACACTGCAAAGCCTGCCTGCCGTGCAGGAGACCCCCGCCGAGGCGATGACACCCGACTGGCTTTTGCGGCTGAAGCAACGCAACGACATCATGCTGGCCGCCGCCCGACTGCGCTGTACTGTACAGGACCCCGCGCCGGGGCCGGGCATCGACCGGCAACTCGCCGCACTGGAAAGCAATCCAAAGGCGACCCTGCGGGAAATCGTCGCCCTAAGGATCTGGCGGTCCCACCTTGCCCACAAGCGGCGCGACACCGGCGCGGCCCGCAGCCACCTTCAGTCGGCCTTGATCTCAGCCTCGCGGCTCGGCTGTTTCGGTGTCCTGTCCGAGCAGCGCGTCTTCCTCGCCCCGCTGCTGCGCGAGTCGCGCATCCGCCAGCACCTCGAGACCGCACCGGACATTCGCGGGACCCTGTCGATCTACGCTGGCTCCATCTCGACGCCCAAGGCAAAGGCACGCGCCGGGGGCCTGACGGAGCGAGAGGCGCAGCTTTTGCAGTTGATCGCCGGCGGCTACCCCAACAAGCGCATCTCACAGGCGTTAAATATCGCGCAGCCCACGGTGAAATTCCACCTGTCTCGGCTCTACGCGAAGCTCGGAGCGAAGAAACGAAGCGAAGCCATTCAATCCGCCCGCGCGCTAGGCTGGCTGTGATCTGGCGCGAGCACTTTAGTACTTCTTCGCTCAGCCCCCTGGAGGTCGTAGAAGCCTGACTATTGGGTCCCATCGTCCTGCTAGCCTTGCAGTAAAGTTGGCTGCCGCCTCGGTCATGTGGCCAATGGTGCAAACATGTATAACCGCCCCATGCGCAAGAGGGCTTGTGAAGCAATTTTGGCGCGGCACCGGGTGCTGACATGTATCCGGCCTCAGTTGCGGCCATCGTCCTGCCGCGGGCCCGCATGGTGTTCGAAGATCGGATCCAGATCAAAGCCGCGTGCTCGGAGGCACTCTGTTGCACCCTGGTTCTTCCGATCCCGTCTCACGACTATTGCGCCAAGCTGCTCCTTGCCCTGTCACGCGCCGACGTCCTCGCGACTGACGGACGGCTTACGCCGCCGTAGCCGGAGCCTTGTAGACGCCACCCCGGGCCATCAGAGCCCAGACTATCCGCGCCATCTTGTTCGCCAGCGCCACGCGCACCAGCATTGGTGGCTTGCGCGTCAGCATTCCACCCAGCCAAGTCCCCGGCTGTGCTGAGGCATGGACATGCCGTTTGATGATGACGCTGTTCGCGCCGATGATCAGCAGCCGCCTCAAGGAGCGTTCACCCATCTTTGTCGTGGCCCCGAGGCGCTGTTTGCCTCCGGTGGAATGCTGGCGGGGTGTCAGACCCAGCCAAGCGGCGAAGTCGCGGGCCTTGCAGAACGTCTCGGGGGGCGGAGCCAGAACCGCTATGGCGGTGGCAATCAGAGGACCTATCCCCGGGACTGTCATTAGTCGCCGCGCTACCTCATTCTCCTTGGCGCGCCGGGCGATCTCGGCATCGAGCTTGCCGAGCTCTGCTTCGAGATGGGCGAGGGACGCCACCAGCACCTTGAGCGTGGGGATGGCGTCGGCAGGCAGACCGCTGTCCGGGTCTTCCACAATAGCAATCAGCTTCGACACGTTAGCCGCGCCCTGCGGCACGATCTTTCCAAACTCACCCAGATGCCCGCGCAGGGCATTGATAGCCTGGGTTCTCTGCCGGATCCGCAACTCGCGGATGCGAAAGACCATTGCAGCGCCCTGTGTCTCCTCGCTCTTCACCGGCACAAAGCGCATCGTCGGGCGCTGCGCCGCTTCGCAGATCGCCTCGGCATCAGCCGCATCGTTTTTTTGGCGTTTGACGAAAGGCTTCACATAGGCCGGTGGGATGAGCCTTACATCATGGCCAAGTTTGCCGATCTCCCGGCCCCTGAAATGCGCACCGCCACAGGCTTCCATCGCGACAACGCAGGCCGGCAGCTGTCCGAAGAATGCCGCGACTTGGTCTCTTCTCAGCTTCTTGCGCAGCACCGCCCGGCCCGCGGCGTCGGCTCCATGAACCTGAAAGACATTCTTCGCAAGATCGAGCCCGACCGTGATAATTTCCGACATGACCGTCCTCCTTTATGGATCATCGCAGACCCACCTTGGCACACAGATGCCGTCGGGGGGCGGTCACATCATCAAAGCCGGTGGAAATCTATACTCGCCAATCCGAGTCCAACACCGGCAGGAAGGCATAAACCAAACGCTGGAACGTCTGCCACCTGCACTTCGCTCACCCTCCGCACAATTTACGTCACCGCTGGATCACGCCCTCCTTGGCCCGGATCTTCGACCCGTCGCTGAACCGGTGCAGCCTGAACGGCTCCGGATCGACAACGGGGGTCGTGCCGGTGATGAGGTCCGCCGCAAGTCGCCCCGCGCCTGTCCCCAGACCGAAACCATGCCCCGAGAATCCAGAGGACACGAACAGTCCGGGGATTCCGTTGCGGACGCCTTCCGTGCTCGAGATGACAGGAACGATGTCGGGCAAGACATCGATGTAGCCGGCCCATTTCTGGGCCACCGTGGCATTGCGGAACGGGGCATAGGCAGACTTCACCACGTCCAGGGCGCGATCTATTCGAGCCTCGTCGGGCACGGGGTCGAGAACACGCATCCGCTCGAAGGGGCTCTCGTCGGTCGCAGACCATCGCCTCGGCGCGCGCAATGCCTCGAAGAAAGCGGGCCCAATGCCGAGGCTCACGTTGCGCCACTCGTTCCTGAGCGTAGGCAGAAAATCCTTGAAGAGCCGGAAGCTGTCGGGGGTCAGCTGGTAGGGGCTCGGCATGGCCGAGGCGATTGTGTAGCCCCCATCTGCACGTCGACGCATGGTGAATTCGCGAAACTTCAGCGTTCCCTCGGGCCCATCCGGGACCGGATCGGTCCGCAGCACATTGCCCTTGGTGCGCAGCTGCGGCAGCTCGATCCCCATGTTGCCCAGGAACAGCCGCGACCAGACCCCGCCCGCCACGAGGACCGCCGAACAGGAGATGCGTCCCTTTTCCGTCACCACGCCCGAGACCCTGCCCGCCGCGGTTTCGACGACCCGCACGGCGCAATCTTGGTGAACGCTGCCTCCGCGCGCCTGCACCGCCCGCGCGATGGCCGGAACCGCCTTCTGCGGTTCGGCCCGGCCGTCGTAGGGATTGTACAAGGCGCCCTTGATGTCGAGCGACAGGCCGGGGAACTGCGCGAGCGCCTCCTCGCGGCTGAGCAACCGTGCGGGGATCTGGTACTGTTGCAGCTCCTCGAGCGCCTGGCGTTCGCCCTCGAGCGCCGCCACGGTAGCCGCGGTATAGGTGACCCCGCAGCGGACGTAGCCGGTGTCGCCCCCGATGCGCGCGTCCATGCCCTGCCAGAGGCGCTGCGACTCCACCATCAGCGGCAACTCCCGGGTGTCGCGATGCGTCAGGCGCACCCATCCCCAGTTGCGGCTCGACTGCTCGCCGGCGATGTGGCCCTTTTCGCAGACCGCCACGGTCAGGCCCTTGTCGACGAGTTCAAGGGCGGCGGTGACACCGGCGATGCCGCCGCCGATAATCACCACGTCTGCGTGCTTTGGCAGCGCCGCGCTGTTTTCTACCGGATCCGGCTTCGGTCCAGGCATTGGTCTGCTCCTTGTTTCGGCACCGCATCGGATGCCGTTGGTCTTGGTTTCACGCGTGCGGAGGAAGCGGGGCTTTCTGGCGGCGGGCACGCAGGTTGTCACGCAGCCGATAGCCACGCAGCGCCACCCGCGGCGCGACGTTCATGTAGAGCGGCTGCCTGCTCAGCGGTTCGAGGCGCAGGTCGAGGTCCTGCTCGCGCACGCCCATCGCCCAGTCCGACAGGATGCCGCCGATCATCGAGCCCGTAGGTACCCCCCGCCCGGACAGGCCGGTCATCGCGGCCACGCCCGGAGCCAGGCCGTAGAGCCGCGGCACCGTGCGGCGCTGCATGTCGAGCTCGCCGAACCAGAAGAAGTCCCAGTTGAGCTTTTCGCGAAGCCCCGGGTGCAGCCATTTCAGCCGCTCGGACAGCACCTGCCGCGTGTAGGCCGGGTCCCGTCCGCGCGCGCCCATGGGGAACATCGAGGCGACGATGCGGTTCTCGCGGTTGTACTTGTAGACGTAGATGTCGCCGCGCCCGTCCTGGATCGTGGTGCGCTGCGGCAGCACGGCCGCCTGGCTTTCCTCCGAAAGCGGCTGCGTGGCGGCGACGAAGACCCGCATGATGCGGTAGGTCTCTTCGAGCTTCGGCCAGCCAGCGATGGTGTAGGCGCCGGTGGTGTAGATCACCTTCTCCGCCTTCACCGCTCCTTGCGCGGTCTCGACCCGCCACGCGCCATCCTGGCGCCGACAGCCAGACACACCGGAGCCGGTGAAGATGCGACCGCCCTCGGAGAGCACAGCTCGCCCCAATCCGCGCGCATAGCCGAGCGCATTGAGGCCTCCGGCCTCTTCGTGCAGCCAGCCGCCGTAAAACCGGCTCGAGCCGGTGACCGCCTGAACTTCGTCGCGGTCCAGCATCCGCGTGCGTGCGCCCACGGCGTTGTAGCTCTGCATGTGCCCGCGCAACGTCTCAAGATGCGACGGAAAGAGTGCGCCCTGCACGTAGCCGTTCTGCTCCCATTCGCAATCGATGCCATAGCGCCGGACCATCTCGCCGACCTTGTCGTTGGCGCGGGTCTGGCGCTGGATCAGCCGCTCGGCCCAGGGCGCGCCGAGGACCTTGCGCAGCTCCGGCAGGCTGTAGTGGGTGAAGGTCGGCGTGCAATGACCTGCATTGCGGCCCGAGCCGCCAAAGCCGATCTCCTCGCATTCCAGCACCACGACCGACACTCCCTGCCGCGCCAGCTCGAGCGCCGTGGTCAGCCCCGAATAGCCCGCCCCGACAACGCAGACATCGGCCGAGACCTCGCCCTGCAGCATCGAGGTGTCAGGGCCCTCAGGCGCGGTGGCGTACCAAAGCGTATCGGTGAACTCGGAAAAGCGGCGCGCCATGTCATTGCCCCCGCGTACGGCTGTCGAAGGCGTCGCGCAGCCCGTCACCGATGAAGTTGAAGCCGGTCACCGCGATGGTGATTGCAAGGCCGGGCACGATCGCCAGCCAAGGCGCAGACGCGAGGTACTGCTGCGCGCCGTTGAGCATGTTGCCCCAGCTCGGCAGCGGCGGCTGGATCCCGTAGCCAAGGAAGCTGATGTAGGCTTCCAGCAGGATGGCGCGGGCGACGGTCAGCGTGGCGGCGACGATGATCGGGCCGATGGCGTTGGGCAGAAGCTCGCGGAACATGATCCAGCGCTTCGACAGGCCCAACATGTGCGCCGCCTGCACGAAGTCCTGATTGCGCAGGGACTTCACCTCCGCCTCGACGATACGCGCCACTTCCATCCAGCTGGTGGCCGAGATGATCAGCGCGATCATCACCGGACCGGGCTGGATGAAGGCGGCCAGAGCCAGCAGCAGGAACACCGACGGAAACGACAGGAAAGCATCGACGATCCGCATGAGCACCGCACTGACCTTGCCGCCATAGTAGCCCGACACCACCCCCACGACCGACCCGATGCCGGTGGCGATGATCATCACGGCAAAACCAACGGCCATCGAGATCTGCCCGGCGTGGAACAGCCGCGCGGCGATGTCCCGGCCCAGCGGGTCGGTGCCGAAGATATGCGCCCCGGTGCCCGGCGGCGCAAAGCGCGCGCGCAGGTCGATGTAGAGCTCGTCATAGGGCAGCAGATGCGGGCCGATGAAACAGGCAGCGGTTAGCGTCAGCACCATCACCAGGCCGATCAGCGCCAGCCTGTGGTTGAGGAAACGGCGCAGGGCTCGGGATTTCAGAAAGGGGCGGCGCGCGGCGGGATCGGTTGTGACTGCGGTCATGATTGGAACCCTTTCTTCAATCGAGTCGGATGCGCGGATCGATCAGCGCGACGATGAGGTCGGCGGCGAGGTTGCCGATCAGAACCAGCAGCGCCGAGGCCATCAGCAGCCCCATCACCACCGGGTAGTCCGAGTAGCCGAGGCTATCGAGAAACAGCCGGCCCATGCCGGGCCAGGTGAAGACGGTCTCGGTCACCAGCGCACCGCCCAGCACCATGGGAAGTTGCAGGCCGGCGAGCGTGATCATCGGCACCAGCGAGTTGCCGACCACGTGCTTGAACAGCACCCGGCGGCGGGTCAGACCCTTGGCGCGCGCGGTGCGGACGAAGTCCTGGTTGATCACGTTGAGGGTCGAGGTGCGCATGTAGCGGCTCCAGATCGCCACATCCACCAGCGCCAGCACAACGGCAGGCATGATCAGGTGCCGCAGGTAATCGAGCACCGATCCGTCCCCCACCGTGTACATGTTGCCCGCCGGAAGCCAGCCGAGGCTGAGCGAGAAGACGTAGATGGCGATGAGGCCGAACCAAAAGGTCGGGATCGACAGCGCGATCATCGCCAGCACCGTCATCGTGTAGTCGAAGGTGGAGCCCCGCTTCAGCGCACTGAATATTCCGATAGTACTGCCAAGGCTGACCGAGATCACCGTCGCGGTGCCCATCAGCAGCAGCGTGGCGAAGAGATGGCTGCCGATAACGTGCAGCACCGGCTGCCCGTCGCGGTAGGAGGTGCCCCAGTCACCGACGACAAGATGCGAGAACCAGTCGAGATATTGCACCGGCAAGGGCCGGTCGAGACCCATCTGCGAAGCAATCTTGTCGATCTGCTCCTGCGTCATTCCCGGGCTCAGCGCGAATTGCGACAGCGGACCGCCAGGGGCGAGGTTGAGCACGGCGAAACCGATGAACGAGACGATCAGAAGCAGAAGCAGGCTCTGGCCGAGCCGGGAAGCGAGGTAGCGCAGCATGCCGGGTGCCCTTTAAGTGCGTTGAGTATTGAAGCCGTGGCGCCGCTGGCGGCGGCTCTCGGCATCGAGAGAGGGAGCGCGCGGCGATGCCCCGCCGCGCGCCACGTCAGGCCTCGGGCCTCAGCCGCGCTTCCAGTCGCGCACGTTCCAGGTGTCGATGCGGTTGTTGACGTTCGGCGCAGGGCCGGTCACGTCGTCCTTCCAGCCCTTGATGACCGCGTATTGGAACACCGGCAGGAACGGCAGGTCCTCGCGGATCACCGCCTGCATCTCCTCGTAGATGGCCTTGCGTTCTTCGGGCACGAAGCTCGAGGCACCCTTGAGCAGCAGCTCGTCGACCTTGGGGTTCTGGTAGGCGAAGGTGTTCTGCCCCGCGCCGCCCAGAGTCGGCGACATCGTGGACATGAAGTAGTCCGAGGTGTCGGGGTCGGCGCCGGCCAGCGTATTGAGACCAACGACCACCGAGTCGAACTCGGAATTCATCCAGTAGTCGCCCCACATGACGGCGGGCGGGAAGTTCTTGATCTCCATCTTCACGCCGATCTCGGCGAAGGTCTGCTGGACGAACTGCTGCGCCTGCTCGCGCAGGTGGTTGCCCGCGGTGGTCGAGTTGGTGAACTCGAGCCGCACGCCGTCCTTTTCGCGGATGCCGTCCGAGCCCGGCGCCCAGCCGGCCTCGTCGAGCAACGCCTTGGCTTTCTCGAGGTCGAACTCATGCTTGGGCAGACTGTCGTTGTAGTAATACGACTGCTGCGGCATGTAGGTCTCGGTCGGGGTCGGCACGCCGTAGTAGAGCGCGTCGATGATCGAGTTCTTGTCGAGCGCGGCATAGAGCGCCTTGCGCACTGCCGGGTCCTGGAACTGCGGACGGGTCATGTTCAGACCGATCGACTCGAAGGTCGCGGTGCCGGCAACCTTCACCACCTTGCCTGCCAGCGTCTCGGCCTCGGCGAGATGATCAGGCGTGATGTACTGCAGGCCGATGACGTCGATGTCGCCGGATTTGAACTGCGTGTACATGACGTTGAGATCGGGAACGTATTTGATGATCAGAGTCTTCAGGAACGGGCCGTCCATGTGATAGTCGGCATTGGCCTCAAGCTCGATGTGATCCCCGGCCATACGGTTCTTGAACTTGAAAGGTCCCGTGCCGATCGGCGCGTTGTTGAACGGCGCGCTGTTCTTGTCCTCGACGCCCTCGAAGGCGTGCTTGGGGATGATGTAGGTGGAGGCAAGGATCGCCGCCATCGGCGCGAAGGGCTCGCTCATCTCCCAGGTCAGCTCGGTGTCCGACACGACGGTGATGTTGCGCATGAACTTGTAGCCGGTCGAGCGGAACGAGCGGAACTCGGGGTCCATCGTCAGCTCGAGCGAGAATTTCACGTCCTCGGCGGTGAACGGCGTACCGTCGTGCCAAGTGACGCCCTCCTTCAACTTCAACGTCCAGTTCAGACCGTCCTCGGAAATGCCGCCGTTGGCGACGGTGGGCACTTCGGCGGCGAGGATCGGGAAGAACTCCCCGTCAGGATCGAAGTCGAACAGCGTGTCGAAGACCGCGTAGTAGAGGCCTTCGTCTACCTCGATGTGCGGCATGAGCGGATTGAACACCGTCGGCTCCTGCGAGAAGGCGAGCACCAGCTGGCCGGTCGCGTCGGCATTGGCCGCGAAGGCGCGGTCGCGGCCGATCATCGACGGGCCGATCAGACCCGCTGCCCCCATCAGGGTTAGCGCCGCCCGGCGATTGAGATGACCTGTTTTCTTCTTGTCTGTCATGATGTCGTTCCCTGTTGTCTCGCAAGGGTGAGGAAGGACGGCGCGCGCTTGCGATTCACGCGCCAGACTGCGCCCTGCCCGGCGTGCCGGGCAGGAACGGATCAGAAGCCGCTGATGATCTCGATCTTCGAGCCATCGGCAAAACGGCCGAAACGGAACGGTGTGGGGTCGACGACCGGCGCACGGCCGGAAACCAAGTCAGCTGTCAGGCGACCGGCGGCGGGACCGATGCCGAAGCCATGTCCGGAGAACCCCGTGGCGATGAAGAAGCCCGGGATCGTGTCGACGGGCGAGATCACCGGGATCGCGTCGGGCGTGACGTCGATAGCACCTGCCCAGCGTTGCGCGATCTCTGCCTTTTCGAAAACCGGGTAGGCCTTGCGCAGGGCGTCGAGCGCCTTGTCCTGCAGCGAGAAGGCGGGTTTCGGATCAAGCACGCGGCAGTATTCGAAGGGGCTCGCCTCATCCAGCGACCAGCGGTTCGGAATCCGGGCCTCGTCGTAGAAGCGGCCACCGAAGCGCAGGAGCAGCGATTTCCATTCGGCGCCGAGCGCGGGGAGGAAGTCGCGCATGTAGCGGAAGCTGTCCGGCACGATATCGACGATGTTCCGGAACCCGTCGGCGATCGTATAGCCACCATCCTGGCGCTTGCGGATCGAGAAGCCTTCGGTCCAGAGGGCGCTCTCGGGACCGCCCTCGAGCGGCTTCGTTCGGATCACCGAGTTCTTCACCTTCAGCTGCGGCAGGCGCAGCCCGGTGTTCCGGGCGAACAGGCTCGACCAAGCACCCCCGGCAAGCACCACCTGCTCGCAGGCGATCGTGCCGCGTTCGGTCACCACGCCGCAGACCTGCCCGGCCTTGGTCTCGATCCCCCGCACCGCGCATTCGGTCAGCACATGCGCGCCGCGGTCACGGGCGGCCTCGGCGATTGCGGGAGCCGCGCGCTGCGGCTCGGCCCTGCCGTCAGCGGCGGTGTAAAGCGCGCCCTTCACGCCCAGCCGTGACTCCGGAAACAGCGTTTCGAGTTCCGATGCCGTCACCATGCGGCTCTCGACCTGGTAGTCCCGCAGGTTGTCGAGCCACTTCTCGTGCTGGGCGTATTCCTTGTCCGTGGCGCAGGCAAAAGCGATGCCGCTGCGGGTGTAGCCAAGGTCGCGTCCGGTCCGCTCGGCCAGGGTCGGCCAGATGCGCAGCGCTTCCGCCATCAGCGGGATCTCTCGCGGATCGCGCCGAGTGATGCGCACCCAGCCCCAGTTGCGGCTCGACTGCTCGTGCCCGATCCCGCCCTTTTCGCAGAGCGCAACCTTCATGCCCCGGTCGGCCAGCTCGAAGGCCGTGGACGCACCGATGATGCCCCCGCCGATCACGACAACATCCACCTTTTCCGGCAGCTCGGCATCACCATGGAACGGAACGACAAAAGGACCGGGCATTTCAGTAGGACTCCTCGAGTTGGCAGTTCACGCAGAATTCGGCCACGCTGGCCTCGTTGGGCAGGTCGATCAGCAAGTTGATCACCCGGGCCAGGTCTTCGGGCTGGGTCATCGTTTCCGCGGGGCGGTCGGTGATCCCCGCCGCCATGTCGGTGGCAACAAAACCGGGACAGACCGCGACGGCCCGGATCCCACGATCGAACCCGGCATGCCTCAAGGCATGCGCGAGCCCCACGACGGCGAACTTCGAAACGGCGTAGGACCCCGAGCCGGGCGATTTCACCCGCTTGCCCGAGAGCGACCCGAGCAGCACCACCCTGCCCCGCCCCGAAGCCGCCAGCGGCTCCCAGCAGGATGCGGCGAGCCGCCGGGGGGCCTGGACGTTGATCTCGAGAAGCTGCGCCATCTCGGCGTCGCTGATCTCGACGGCCGTTTCCGGCACCATCACCCCGGCATTGGCGATGACGGCATCGATCCTGCCGAAACGCGCCATCACCTCCTCTGCCCAACCAGTGGCTGCGCCGGGGTCGGCGGCCTCATAGGCGAAGCAATGCACGCGTTCCGGTGCCGATGCCGACCAGTCCGGCATTTGCGGTCTGCGCATTCCCAGCGACACCGTCCAGCCTGCATCGAACAGGGTTCTCGCCACCGCCGCGCCGATCCCACGGCCGGCACCGGACACCAGCGCCACCCGTTCGGAGTTCAGTCCCATTTTGCCCTCATCTGCAGATAGGCACGCTTGAGCATGCGCATGAATTGCTCGCGGTCCTCCGGCTCGATGAAGTCGAAGAATTCCGTCTCCTGCTGGCGAATGATCTCGCGCACCTCCTGCGACAGCGCATGACCGCGTTCGGTGATAAACAGGGCCTGGGCCCGCAGATCGTCGGAGGCAGCCTCGCGGCGGATCACACCGGAGGCGACCATCCGGTCGATTATCCGCCCGGTTGCCGGACGGTCGCGCATCAGCACCTCGGCGATCTGCGACGGGCGGATGCCGGGGTAGTCATCGACCAGCAGCAGCGTGGTGATCTTGCCTTTGCCTTTGGCGATCTCGAGGTGCGCCATCCGCCTGTCGAGATCGCGCGAGACAACCGCGTCCATCGAACGGATATACCAGCTGAAGGCTCCTTCGAGGACGTCAATCTTGAGGCCGCAGATTTCGACTATCGGATCGTCATGCGGTGCGCCGGGGAAAGTCATGGGAGCAAAAAAACCTGTCCGTGTCATATTTCTTTCATGACACTCGAACAGTTGCCACTGAGGCAAGCAAAAAGTTGTGATTCACAATTAGTTAGTTGTGAAAAGCAATCACTGCGCAAAATTAGCGCACTCAGCCTGCGACTTTCGATACGAAATTTAGGCAACGCGGGGGTGCCGAGGCCCTGCCGCACGCCGGCTAGGCCCGCGCAATCTATGCGACTCGGACGCCGGAGCATGTCTGAAAAGAAAAGGGGCGACAGATGCCGCCCCCCTTGAGAACTCAGCACGTTGGCACGGTCAGGCGGCGGCAGCACCGGGAATCGCATCGACCAGCGAGCGGGTGTAGACATGCTGCGGCGCGTGGAAGATCTGCGACGGCGGACCGTATTCCACCATCTTGCCGCGGTGCATTACGAGGATCTCGTCGCTGATCTGGCTGGCGACGCGCAGATCGTGGGTGATGAAGATCATCGCCAGCTTGCGTTCGCGTCGAATCCTGTCGAGCAGTTCCAGCACCTGCGCTTGGATCGACACGTCGAGCGCAGAGACTGCTTCATCCGCCACGATCACCTCTGGGTCGAACATCAGCGCCCGGGCGATGCCCACGCGCTGGCGCTGTCCGCCGGAGAACTCATGCGGGTAGCGGTCAAAGGCCGACGGTTCCAGCCCTACCTGTTCGAGCAGGTCTTCGGCCTTGCGCCGGGCATCGTGCCGGGTCAGCAGGCTGTGTGAAATCGGCCCCACAGTCATCGCCTGCCCGATGGTGAAGCGCGGATTGAGCGAGGCATAGGGATCCTGAAAGATCATCTGGATCCGCGGACGCAGCGCGCGGAAGTTCTCTTCGTCCAGCGCCAGCGTGTTCTCCCCCAGAAAGCGGATCTCGCCGCTGTCGGCAGAGATCAGTTTCATCAGCACCTTGCCCATCGAGGATTTGCCTGAGCCAGACTCGCCGACAATGCCGATGGTTTCACCCTTGTGCAGGGTGAAGCTGATGTCATCGACGGCCTTGACCTCGCGCATCCGGCCAAGAAAGCCGCTGCGGGTGCGATAGGTCTTGTGCAGCCCCCTGACCTCCAGCGCCACGGGGCGCTTGGTCTCGCGCTGGCGGTCCGCCTCGCGCATCTTCGGCACTGCCGCGATGAGCTTGCGGGTATAGGGATGCTGCGGCGCATCGAGCACCGCCCGCGCATCGCCCTGCTCCACCAGCAGCCCCTTTTCCATGACGATGACCTGATCCGCGATCTCGGCCACGACGCCGAAATCATGGGTGATGAACATCACCGACATGCCCTTGCGTTGCTGAATACGGCTGATCAGTTCAAGGATCTGCGCCTGCGTGGTCACATCCAGCGCGGTGGTCGGCTCATCGGCGATCAGAACATCGGGATCGAGCGCCAGCGCCATAGCGATCATCACCCGCTGCCGCTGGCCGCCGGAAAGCCGGAAGGGGTACTGATGCTGGATCAGCGCCGGATCGGGCAGCCCCACCTCGGTCAGCATCTCGACGACGCGGCCGGCGCGGCTCTCCGGGGCCCCGACGGCATGCGCGTCGAGCACTTCGCGGATCTGATCGCCGATGGTCATCAGCGGGTTCAGCGCCGAGAGCGGATCCTGGAAAATGATCGACACCGCCCGGCCACGCAGCTTGCGCAACTCGGATTCCGGAAGCGACAGCAACGCCCGGCCCTTGAAGTTGATACTGCCGGAGGAGACCGACATCACGTCGGGAAGCAGCCCCATGATGGTGTTGGCCGTCACCGACTTTCCCGAGCCGGATTCGCCGATGATGCAGAGGATTTCGCCCGGCATCAGGTCGAAGCTGATATCCTGCACGGCGAAAGGACGGTCGTGATTTCCCGGTAGTGCGACGGATAGCTCCCGCACCGACAGGACGGGCGCGACACCCGCATCGAAGGTCTTCATAGGTTTTCTCATCGTTTGTTGTTATTTTGCCCTTCCACTAAAGGCAGGAAAGGGCTCCCTGACAACAGCAGAAACATTCAAGCCCAACGCTTCTGCGTATTCATTTGGCATCCACCGTCGGAGTGCCGAAAGCTGCGGCAAACCGAAAGGGCCGCCGCCGCACAGCGCACCCTTCACCGCAACCACGGCCGGGTTACGCTGGAAATCTCAGCTGTTGCGGCATCCGTTCTCGAGCCAGCATGCAAGTCTTCGCCCGCCCGCCACCGGTCCCGTGGCTGGATCGTATAAGCGCCAATCTGTACGAGACTTCGGTGCCCGGAGAAGCCTTTACCTGTCTATGGGGTCAGCAGAAGCGCGACCCCCGCAGAAGGAGAAAAGAAGAGAAACCTCGCGAGACCTGAAAAGAGCAAACTTGGCGAAAGGGATGCTCACACCCTCGACAGCTCATCGATTGCATCAGATCGGATCGAGGTAATGTGTTTGCGCAGTACCTCGTCCACCTGCTCCCAGTCGCCCTTTCGCAAGCCCTCGACAATCGCAACGTGCTGGTCGAAGCTGTCCTCGCGCCGCTGTTTGAACCTTGCGTTCAACGCGGTTCGAATGGTCGCGATGCGCGCTTCGACCAGATCGAAGGCGTTCTGCACGAGGCTGTTGCCACAGAAGTCGAAGAACAAATTGTGGAACTCGGTGTCGATACGCACGTATCCGATCTCGTCGCCCGCCTGCATCCGCTCGCGCATCCGCTCCACCGTGTCAGACAGCGCCGCGAGGAACCCCTCGCGGTCGGCCGCCATCGACAGCCGGAGCGCCTCGCGCTCCAGCATGAGCCGATAGTCGCAAATCTCGGCCACATCGGCCGCCGTGGGCTGAAAGACGAAACTGCCGCGCTTCGGCTTGATGGTGACCAGACCGGTGAACTGAAGCGCGTTGAGCGCGTCGCGCACCGGCGATCTGCTGACCCCGAAGGCGGTGGCCAGCTTGTCCTCTGAGATGTTCTCGCCGAACTTGTAGTGGCCATCGATGATCGCTTCGCGCAGCCGTTCGACGACGATCTCGGTCAGCGTCTTCGGTTGTTCGATCTGCATCTTCCGGTTCACGCTCATTCGGCTCGCCTTGTTCTCGGGCGCCCGCCGGCGCAACCCCGACGTCTTAGCACGTGGGGCAATGTCAGGAAATCCAGCCTTACGCGAGGTCTGCCAGCTGTGCGTCGCGGGCTGCTGCAGCGTCGCGCGCGGCGCCGATGAGGAACGACACGTCGTTGACGCCGGCCACGAGGGTGAACCCGCGTGCGCGCAGGTCGGCCCAGTCCCGCCCGCCGCCGCAGACGGTCGCCAATAGCCCGCCGGCCTCGGTCACCGCCTGTTCGACCTCGGCAAAGGCCGCCTGCGGGGTCGGATGTTCCATCTGCTCCATGTGGCCCAGCGTCGCTGCCAGGTCGTTGGGGCCGAGGAAGATCCCGTCCACACCCTCCACCGCGCAGATACCGGGCAGCGCATCGATGCTCTCGCGGGTCTCGCATTGCACGAACAGCAGCACGTCCTCGTTTGCCGAGCGCACCGCGTAATCCGGGCGCGTGCCATAGTCCGAGCCGCGCACGATGGGTGCCGCGTAGCCGCGCCCCACCCCGCCGCTGCCGCGCACCGGGTAGCGGCACGAGGCGGCGATGTCGCGCGCCTGCTCGACGCTGTTCACCATGGGCACGACGATCGAGCGGAAACCGCGGTCGAGCACCTTCTTGAGCGTGGTGTCCGACCCGTCCGGAACGCGCAGGATCACCTCGCCGCCCGCGGCCTCGACGGCCCGGGCCACGGCAACCCAGGTCTCGAGGTTGCCGATACCGTGTTCGCCGTCGATCAGCACCACCGGCCAGCCGTGGCGCACGAAGATCTCGGCAATGTCGGGATGGCCCAGTTCGGCCCAGGCGGCGGCGACGAACTCGCCTTTCTGCAAGCGGGATTTCAGAGCGTTCATGTGTCGGACTTTCCGTTTGCGGGCGTGTCGAAGACCTTGCCCGGATTAAGCAGCCCCTGCGGGTCCAGCGCGGCCTTGATGCGGGCCATCAGCGCCAGTTCCTTCTCGGACCGGGTGTAGGAGAGATAGGGCTTTTTCAACAGGCCGATGCCGTGTTCCGCAGAGATCGTACCGCCGAAATCGCGCACGGTGTCGTAGACGATCGCGCTGATGCGTTTCATCGGCGGCTGCGCCTGCGCGCGGTCAAGCGCGACGATGTGCAGGTTGCCGTCGCCGATATGGCCGTAGTAGACCGACAACGCCTCGGGCATGTCCTCTTTCAGCCGCGCCCGGCAGGCATCGGCAAATTCGTTCATCTTGGTCTGCGGCAGACCGATGTCAAAGGCGCAATGCGGCCCCAGCACCGTCTGGAACTCGGCGCAGGCGTCGCGCACGTCCCAGAAGGACTGCACGTCGCCAAGGCTCTGCGAGATGGCCGCATCCGCGATGATCCCCTCCTCGAAGACTCCTTCGATCCAGGACATGAAACGCGGCCCGTCGATGGCCTCGTCGAGACCTTGCGCCTCAAGCAGCACATACATCTCGTGCGTGCCCCCGAGCGGGCTGCGCGCCCCGACCTCCTCGGTGACGACCTGCCAGTAGTCCGGCCACATCACCTCGAAGGCAGAAAGCATCGGGCCCAGACCAAGCCGGGCCGCAGCCAGAAGCTTCAGCACGTCGTCGTAAGAGGACAATCCGCAGAGGGCCGCATTGACGCAACCCGGCTTCGGATGCATGCGCAGCACCGCGCGGGTGACGATGCCCAGCGTGCCCTCGGAGCCGATGAACAGCTGCTTCAGGTCGTAGCCGGCGTTGTTCTTCAGCATCTTGTTGAGGCCGTCGATCAATGTGCCGTCCGGCAGCGCATATTCGAGCCCGAGCACCATCTCGCGCGTCATGCCGTAGCGGATCACCCGGTTGCCGCCGGCGTTGGTACCGATGTTGCCGCCGATCTGGCACGACCCTCGCGCGCCGAGGTCGAGCGGGATGAAGAACCCGGCCTCGTCCGCCGCCTTCTGGATCACCTCGAGCGGCGTGCCGGCGCGCACGGTCATCGTCGCGGCGGCGGGGTCGATCTCCTCGACACCGTTCAGCCGCTCGAGCGAGATGGCGACGCAGCCCGCCACCGGGTGCGCGCCCCCGGCAAGCCCCGTCAGCCCGCCCTGCGCCACCATCGGCACGCCGTGCTCGGCACAAATCCTGACCGCCTCGGAGACGCCTGCGGGGCTGTCGGGGCGGACCACGGCCAGCGGCGCCACATCCGGCAGGAAGCTTGTGTCATGCAGGTTCCGCGCGGGCACGGCATCGCCGGTGAACAGGGCGGCTCCGGGAAAGGCCTCGGCCAGGGCGGCAAGGCAGGAAGCGGTGTCGAGAGGCATGGAGGCTCCGGTCGATGGAACAGGGGAAGAAAGTTCTGGAAGACCGGCGCGCGCACGGGAGGACGCCGCGCCGGTCTCATGTCCGGCCCGCAGGCCGGACATATTCAGGAGCCGCCGCGGACGGTCTCGAGTTCCTGCAGCAGGCGGTCGAGGTTCTCTTGACCGACCGACTCGGCGGCCGCTTCGTAGACCGGGCCGACCAACTCGCGCAGCTTGTCCATCTCGGCGGCAGGCATCTCGTTGATCTCCATGCCTTCGGAGGTCAGCAGCTCCGCAGCCTCACCGACGGCGGCACGCGAGCGGTCGATCTGCGCGTCACGCGCCTCGGCGGCGCAGGACGACACGAGCGCCTGTTCGTCGGCGTTCAGCCCCTCCCAGAACTGCAGCGACATCAGGACCGGCGTCGGCGAATAGGCGTGACGGGTCAGCGTCAGGTACTTCTGCACCTCGTAGAACTTGCTCGCCTCGATCAGCGGCAGCGGGTTCTCCTGCCCGTCGACGGCGCCGGTCTCGAGCGCGGTGAAGACCTCGCCGAAGGCCATCGGCACCGGGTTCGCGCCGAGACGGCGGAAGGTGTCGAGGAAGATCGGGTTCTGCATCACGCGAACGTTCAGACCCTCGAAATCCGACACCGCGTTCAGCGGGCGCTTGGAGTTGGTCGCATTGCGGAAGCCGTTCTCCCAGATCGACAGCAGCACGAGGTCATGCGCGGGCATCTTCTCGGCCAGATAGTCGAAGTAGGGGCCGGTCATGATGGCATCGACTTCCTCGTCGTTGGCAAAGACGAAGGGAAGCGAGAACACGCCCATTGCAGGCTCGATGCCGGCGATCGCGGCGGCGCCGGTCACCACCATCTCGATCGAGCCCGAACGCACCGACTGCGTCGCCTCGGCGTCATCGCCGAGCTGGCCGGAGTAGAAGCCGCGCAGCTTCATCGAGCCGTCCGAGCCATCGGCGAGGCATTCGGACATGGCATCGACGCCGGCGGCCACGGGGTGATCCTTGGAGGCGCCGTTCGACACTTTGAAAGTGTGGCGGCCGAAATCCGCCGCCAGCGCCGGGCTGGTCAAGGCAGTCGCCGTGAGAACGACGGCCGCGAGGGTCTTGAACTTGAACTTCATGGTAGGTCTCCTCCTAAGTGAAGCGGGGTCGGTCAGCGCAGCCAGTTCAGCGGCGCCAGCACGAGTTGCGGGAACAGGACGAGCAGCACCAGCACGGTGATCTGCGCGATCAGGAAGGGGGCGGCGCCCTTGGCCACCTTGTGCAGCGGCACGCCGGAAACGCCCGCCGAGACGCTCAGCACGATGCCGACGGGTGGCGTGACAAGGCCGATGGCGCAATTGATGACGAAGAGCACGCCAAAGTAGATCGGGTCGATGCCGGCCTCCTCGACCACGGGCAGGAGCACCGGGGCGAGGATCAGGATGGTCGGCCCCATGTCCAGCATCGTGCCGATCATCAGCACCAGCGCCATGATGACGATCAGCAGCAGCGTCGGGCTGTCCACCAGCGGGCCGACGAGGTCCAGAACGATGCCCGACAGGTCGGCGATTGTGATGAACCACGCGGTCGCCAGTGCCGCGGCGGCCAGCATCATCACCACCGAAGTGGTCAGCGCCGCATCCCGGAACACGCCGAACAGGTCCTTGAACTTGAGCTCGCGGTGCACGACCATTCCGACAAAGATCGCGTACATCGCGGCGATCACCGCGGCCTCGGTCGGGGTGACCACGCCAAAGCGGATGCCGCCGAGGATGATCACCGGCATGCCCAGCGACCACAACGCCTTGCGGGTCTCCCTGAGGCGCACCCCCCAGCCCTGACGCGGCTGCGGCTGCACGTTGTCGCGGCGCGCCACGATCAGCCAGGCGATGATCGCGCCGAGCCCCATCATCACGCCGGGCACGATGCCGGCCATGAACAGCTGGGTAATCGACAGATTGGTCGCCACGGCGAAGATGATGTAGGCGATAGACGGCGGAATGATCGGGGCAATCACGCCGCCCGAGGCCATGAGCCCGACCGAGCGTGCCTCGTCATGGCCCGACTGTTTCATCATCGGCAGCATGATGGCGATCAGCGCCGCGCTGTCCGCCGCGGCCGAGCCCGAAAGCGAGGCGAGGATGATCGCGGCAAAGATCGCCACCACGCCAAGACCGCCGCGCACGTGACCGACGAAGGCCATGGCGAAGCCGATGATCCGACGGGACATGCCGCCCGCGTTCATCAGCTCGCCCGCCAGCAGGAAGAACGGGATCGCCAGCAGCGAGAAGTTGTTGGCCCCCACCACCATCCGCTGCGAGATGATCTGCGGATCGAAGAGGTCCATGTGCAGCCCCATGGCCGCCGCGCAGATGATCAGCGCGAAGGCGACGGGCACGCCGATGACGAGGCTGACGCCGAGCGTCAGGATGAACAGGACAAGGGTCATTTGTGCACCTCGATCTCGCTTTCAGCCGCGGTGGGATGTCCGGGGGCTTCGGTCAGGCGGCCCGTGGCGTATCCGAGCATTCGCAGTCCGGCCATCAGCCCCACGAGCGAGGACATCGGGATCAGCACGCCAAACACCCAGATCATCGGCATACGGGTGACCGGGGCGATATTCGTCGCGTTGACATGGAACTGCTGCAGCGTGCCCACTAGGATCAGGATGCAGACCCCCAGCACCGCGCCATTGGCGACGGTCAGAAGGACCCGGCGCACCCGCGCGCTCACGGTCGTGATCACGAGGTCGAAGCCCATGTGCATGTTGTGCCGCATCGCCACGATCGCGCCGAGGAAGATCAACAAGACGAAGAAGAAGCGCGAAAGCTCCTCGCTCACATCGATGCCCGAGCCGAAGCCGTAGCGCAGCACCACATTGGCAAAGACCATGATCGTCATGCCGGCCAGCAGGAACACCAGCACCCATTCGAGTGCCCTGAAGAAACAGTCGATCAGTTTCACCGCCGGCCTCCTGCGATCCGAATGATTTCGCCCGTGGTGTAGGACGCATCGAAAAGCAGCCATTCCGCCGCCTCCGCCACCTCGTCCGAACTTCCCATGCGCTGCATGGGGATGCCCTCGGCCGCCCGCGCACGCGCGGCGGCATCGGCCATCACCGCGTCCTGGATCGGCGTGTCGATGATGCCCGGAGACAAGGCGTTGACACGGACCTCCGGGGCGAAGTCGCGGGCCATTGCGCGGGTCAGCGCCATGATCGCCCCCTTCGATGCACCGTAGCTTGCAAAGCCCGGCGCCCCGCCGTTCTCTCCGGCAATCGAGGCCATGTTGACCATGGACGCCGCAGGATGCGGGCTGCGGGCCGCGATGAAGCACGCGGCGACCTGCATGAAGCCGGTCACGTTGATCGCAAGCACCCGGGCGACCTCGGCGGGATCGAGGTCTTCCCAATCCATCCGGTGCCCGAGGATGCCCGCATTGTTGACGAGGTGGGTCACCCCCTCGAGCGACGTGGCGGCCTCGGTCACCGCCTGCGCATCGGAAACATCCACCTGCCGGGTCTCGACGCTGTCGCCGAGCTCGGCCCGCGCGGCTTCGAGCGCCGGGGCCGAGATATCCCACAGGGTCGCCCGCATGCCGCGGGCCACGACCCGCCTCGCCACGGCGAGGCCGATGCCCGACCCCGCACCGGTGATAAGTACTCTTGCTGTCATGTCGCCTCTTTCATTCGCCGTGGCGGTGGGCAAAGGCCTGATGCGCCTGCAGGTCCACCACGTCGCAGAACTCCGCGTAGCTGAGCGCCGCGCCGCCGCCGGGCCGACCGCCGGACTTCAGCCGCGCCATCGCGTCCGCCGTCGCCTGCGCCGCGGCAAACAGACCGGTGACCGCGTACATGACGACGGAGAAACCCATTTCCTGCACCTCGTCGAAAGTCAGTTGTGCCGCGTCGGTGCCATCCACGAGGCTCAGCACCTTCGGCCCCTCGACGCGGGCAGCGATCTGCTCGACCTCCGCGCGGGTCTTGACCCCGTCGACGAAGACCATGTCGATGCCGGTGTCACGGTAGCGCGCGGCGCGACTGACCGCTTCGTCGATCCCCTGCCCCGGCAGCGCGTCGGTACGACCGATCAGGACGATGTCTTCCGAACCGCGTGCCTCGACGGCGGCACTGAGCCGGGCCGCCGCCTCTTCGGCCGGCACGAGGCGGATGCCAGACAACTGGCCGCAGCGCTTCGGGCTGACCTGGTCTTCGATGTGCATCGCCGCGACGCCGCCCTGCAGGTATTCGCGTACCGTGCGGGCCACGTTGAGCGCCCCGCCGTAGCCGGTATCGGCATCGGCGATCACCGGGATATCGACCGCCCGCACCATAGCGCGGGCATGGTCAGCCATCTCGGTTTGGGTCATCAGGCCGAGGTCAGGCTTGCCAAGCCGCATGGCCGTCGCCCCGAGCCCGGTCATGTAGACCGCGTCAAACCCCTGGGCCTGTACGATCCGGGCACTCATCGCGTCGGCGGCGCCGGGCGCCACGGAGAACAGGCCCTGCTCAAGGCGGGCACGCAACAAGTTTTCGCGGGTCATCTTTCCTCCTCAGGCTCAGGCTCTGCCTCCTCAGGCACCTGACCATCTTCGCGTGATGTGTAACATGTTACATGTAAGAATTGTCAAGCGCGAGTTTTTACCCCCTTCCGGCGCCTCGTCGATCTCTGGCGCGAGACTTCGGTGACCGCCGCAGACATCATGAATGTCGCCGGCCCGCGCGCCACGCGCGCCTCAACGGTCGCCGCGCTGCTGCCGATGATGGCGGATGGGGACGTTGATGCTATCCCCGTGCTGGAGCGCGGACGCATCGTCGGCATCGTCACGCGCACAGACATGATCGCCGCGCTGGCGCGCCAGGCGCTCCGCGAGGGCTGAGACCCCGCTGACGAGACGTGCGGACAAAAAAATGGCCGAGACAAGCTCGGCCGAAGTCCAACAGGGAGGTAGGGGAAGATGAGCTTTTCAGCTCAGATCCGAACCCTGCGCCCTACTTATGGGCGAAATGTAAACTTCTCAACTATAAGCACCATGTGTGCGCCGCATACCCGCCACCCAGGTCCTCGCCCGCGATCTGAACAGACTGGCTGATCGCGAGCGGGGCCGGAACGCAAGGTTTCAAGCCCGCGGCCGAACCACAGGTCATGCCGGCGACTTCAGAGCCGAACTTCCCATGCATCTTGCGCAGGACAGGTTTGCGCGAGGGAAGCTTGCGCTGCGCCACTGCAATTCCTATCTAGCGCTCACAGCACGACATTGTGCTGGCGGAATTTGCCGGGCTCTCTCCTCCTCCCTGAGCCCCGCATTTCAGCGGCAACCCCTTTCCTCCTCCCTTGGGGTCGCCGCGCTCCCGCATCCAGCTTAACCCCTCAAGTTGACGTTCGCGCCGGCTGAACACCACCACACTTCTCAGATGCGCACGCTGACGAGAGTGATCTTGGGTTGCCTCGCCAATCACGGCACAGAATTGCCTCGATATTTACCGGGCAATTAACGCTTTGTTCATCTTTCTGCGGCACGCTGAGCTGAAACGGAGGAGACACACTATGGGAAATGCAGTCTCATTGAGCGACGTGCTCGCGGATTACATCAGCAGGTATGGGATCAGCGAGAAAGCCCGACAGTACTTTCTTGAACGCGGGGCCTCAAACAGCTCGCCCGAAGGCCATGAACGCGTCGATGCGAGGCAAAACCCCGCCCCAAAGTGACGATGCCTGGCGATTTAGCTTGTCGCTGCTTACGCCTTGCAAGCGCCGGCGTGGCCGGGTCAGAATCGCCCAAGGCGTCACTATCCGCGACACCGCGGCGGCCTTCGGCATCCCGAGTTTCTGGATTGCCGACCTCGGAAAGCTCAACCTTTTTCTTGTTGGTACACATGGCACTTACAATGGCATACGGGCGCCCGCTCAGACCCCCGCAGGCATCGGCATCTCGTAGCCCGCGGGGCAAGCAAAACCACTCAGCTCAGCCCTGCAGCGTGCCGCAAAGCCTCGTTTATGCGCGTCTGCCACCCGGGGCCCTGTGCCTTGAAGCGCGCCACGACTTCAGGATCCAGTCGCAAGGAGACCGCGACCTTTGGGTTCGCCGCCTTCGGACGCCCGCCAGCACTCTTGCGCATTTTCTCGGCAAGCGCTGGGAATGCATCAGTGAAGGGCTTTGCCTGCGCGAGCTGCGCATCCGTTGCCTCCGGAGCGTCGGGATCGCTGGCGATCATAGCTTGCACCTTGGATTCACTAAGTGGCTTCTTGGTCATAGCAATTCCCTTTCCCTCCGGCTTGCCGGGCGCATCGAGATCACCGAAACGCCCTCGCTTCCCAGAACAGCAAAAACGACCGCGACGGTTCCATCCGCAAGCCGTCCGATCGCCATATGACGGTTTTCCTTCGCCGGAACGACCAACGAGGATAGAAAGAACGCCTCGTCCAAGTCGGAAAAGTCGAGCCCATGCTTGGCCAGATTGACCAACCGCTTTGGCTCGTCCCAGACGATCATCATGTGCGCACCCTACATCCTCAATATAGTTTATGTATCTACAAAAACCAAGATGCACCACCGGATAAATCGAGACCACGAGTGGCCGCCGGGTCCGAGCGTCTTTGCCATGCCTCCTGGAGCAGGTGGCGCCGCGATCACTCTCCGATTGCTGCGCGCGGCTGCGTCGATGGTAACGACTTCATGACGCTCAGCGCTTTCGGCCCATCAGCCCTTCAGCGCCATCCGCACCAGATCGGAGCGCTCGAGCTGGCCAAGAAGCCGCTGCCGCAGCGCGGCTGCGCCATCCTCCCTCAGGTCATCGTTGAAACCCCCGCGGCGGGGCCCGAGCACCGAGACAGAGATGCCTGCGTCCCTGGCCCGCGCGCTCAGCTTGTCCGCCGCGGCCTGCCCGGCATTGTCGAGATCTCGCGCGATGTAGAGCTGGCGGATCCCTTCGGGCAGGTCGACGGCGCCGAGGTGCGCAGCCGAAAGCGCAGCCCAGACCGGAAGGCCCGGCAGGGCCTCGCGCAGCGACAGCATAGTCTCGAGACCTTCGCCAACCGCAAGGCACGCGGCCGGGGCGTCGATCTTCACGGCATTTCCTAGAAGCTCGCCCATGGCCCGGCGTTGCACCTCGACGGGCGCCTTGTCCGATCCATCCTCTGCAAGCCAGGTGCGGTGGACGCCGCGAAGGCGCCCTGCCCTGTCGGTCACCGCCGCGATCAGCGCGGGACGCGACTTGGACTCGGCCTCGTCGTGATCGCGATGCCAGCAGCGCGGATGAAAGCGCAGCGCCGACACGGACGCCACGCTGGTGATGCCGCGGCTCCGGAGGTAGGTTTCTGCAAGACTCCCGGAAAGTGGAACCGACGCTTCAAAGAGGCGCTTGGCGGATGTCCGTTTGCCGGATGCGGTCCTGCGCGTTCGAGGCGTGCTCGGATGCGCGACTGGCATGGGGCGTCCGAGGTGTGCTCGGACCTCCGCCAGCAGATCGGGAAACCGGGCGATCCCGGTCCGCGCCTTGATGATGTCGAGCAGGTCGCCGTATTCGCCGGTCGCGCCGTCGGTCCAGCGGCCGCGGGCACCCTTGCCTTCGTCGGGACCGGTGAGACGCACGTAGAGCGAGCGTCCGGGGGTGTTCTGCAGGTCGCCAACCAGCCAGTACCCGCCTTCACGCCGCCCGGCGGAGAGATAGTGCCGGCACACGCTTTCGGCGTTCTGGGCCAGCTCGCGCAGCAGGTCTTGGGTCTCGGTATTCATGGCAAAACCACTCTTTGCATATCGCATGTTTCCCGGGCGCATCGAACCTGGAAGCCCCTGAGAGGGTGCCAAAATCCGACCCCTGGAAAATCCGCTATCTCCTGCCGGCCCGCCCCAAATCGACGACGGCCGAAGGGTTTTCGAGGCGTTGTTCCCCAAACCGTTCGCGCGCTCTGGCGACTGGCTGGCGCGCGAAGGAATTGCGTCGAGGATGCGAGCCTGGCTAAAGGTCGCACACGGGCGGGCGGCGTCTCCTGCCGAAGAGGCGGCGCAACTCCCGTGCGTCGAGGCCGGTCTCCGCGATCACCTGCTTCTTCGGCACCAGCGGGTCGGCCCAGAGGAGGCCCGCCTTGCCGAGGGTCTCAAGTCGCGTCCGTTGTCGAGGTTCCTCCTCGACCGATCCAATCTCCTGTTCGTAGGCGGAGTGGTTGAATTGGTTCATTGCTTTCCCTTTCCCGGCGGACCCCACCAACACGCGGTTCGCCGTCTTCTGCGGCGCAGTTGGTCGCGCCGTGATGGGAAGTAACAAGAACTTACAAGTTGACTGCAACGCGTTAAGATCAACCTAAGCGGGAACTCGCTGCCCCTAGGTCAATTGGACCATTTTACGACTGCGTCTTTCACATCTCTGGCTCAATTGCGCGCGTTTGCCGCCGCTTACGCCTCTTACCGGGTCCGCAGCGGCCACATTCCCGAGCTCGCCCGGCGATCGGGAGGGACTGAGCCAAGATCCCTCTCGGCATCGCACGCCCGCCCTACGGCTACTCGCCATTCTGGCGCATCGACAGCCCGATGAGCCCGCCAACGATGTTGAGCGTGCCTTCCACGTGGCGCCGTGTCATGGCCCGCAGGTAGCCGCCAGGGCTTCGGATTGGCGTGTCGGGATCGCCGGCCCTGGCGTCGAGGATGAACACACACCAAGTCGCGTCTTCCACGCCCATCTTTCGTACCGCATCGTCCCAGGCGGAGCGGTTGATGCCGAGCTCGGGCAGGCGGCAAAGCGCAGCGACAGTGAAATCATGCAGGTGCAGACTGGACCAGCCGCCCCGGCCCCGCCGGCGGGCATCGAGGTAGAAGCGCATCTCCTCGGAGGCGAGCGGGATGAATGTCTGGATCGGGATGTTTGTGAGGATTTTGGACTTGTGCTCAGCGGCCCCCGCCCCAGCTTCTTCTTCTTCTCGGCAAGACGGCGCGCCGCGAGGCGCGGCGTCCTCAACATCTGAGGGCGCGGGCCTGCCCGCGCTCCGCTGATCAACGCTGGCGTTACAAGGTACTTTGTTAAAATCTTGAGTTGTATCTTGTATATAGGACCGCTCGTTTTCGTGCGGTCCACCGTGCGTTTCTGACATCGCTTGCAGCAGATCCAGCGCCGCGGTGCAGAGCGCATCGGCCTCGGCGACATGCGCCTCCAGCTCCTCGAGCGACATCCGGTGCAGCTTGTCCGCGCTTGGCCAGGCCTCGAAGGCGTCGGCAATGTCCTGAACCTCGACCGTCCGGCCATGCTCCGCGATCAGCTCGGCGAGGCAACTCTTCAGGTGCTTCTTGTGGATGCTGCGAAGCCCGCGCAGCTTCGCGTGCTGCCGGCGCCCCTCTTCGATGCCCTCGCGGAGCGCCAGGAACTCCTGGCACCTCGTGATGGCCACGGAGAAGTAGACGCCGCATCCGACAAAGCCCGAGCGCGCGCCGTTCCCCATGGTGCGCTTCTCGATCAGCCCGGCCGCGACCAGCTGCGCCTCGTCCGCCCGGATCCGGCTCGGCGAGACCTTCCGCTTCTTCGCGATCTCCGATTGCGCGAGATAACAGCAGGGCTCCTCTTCGCCGCTCTTGAAGGCGCGGGGGCGGGTGGCAGCGATCATGATACGGAAGGTCGTGAGCGCAGCGCTTCTGACCCCGAGCAGCGGCGCCACGGCGTCAATCAGCGCAACGAAGCCGTCGCGCTCCATACCCTGTGGCAAAGAGGGGAAGGAGATGTGTTGTCGGGCCTCTAAAATGGCTCCAGCCATATGCATCGGTCTGTTTTCCTCGTCCGGTATTGGCGAGGCGGCGTCAGACAGAACTCACCCGTTCGCACAGGTGCGTTTTTCCTTGTCTGCCAATGGGGGAGGCTGATAGAGTCGCAAGTGATGAGGCTTGCTTCCAAGGGTTTGCACACCCTTGTTCTAAGAGCTCCCCCGTGAAGGTTGCCGCCTTCGCGGGGTTTCTTATTTGGGGGGTGGGGAAACTGCTCCTTTCTTTCCAAGCGCCGCATGCGGCGACGCGCCTGCCTCTTTTGCTCCGCTCTGCAAGCCGCGACCTCGCGCGGCAAACGGGCCGCTAGTAATTCACCTGCTCGTAGCCGTAGTTGCCCTGGTAGTCCGACCAGTCCACGAAGACCGATCGGCGCGAGATGTAAGGGCAGCTTTCACCCCAGCCCTCATCGCCGACAAAGGCGACCGGCAGCGCCGAGGGACTGCTGTCACGCCAGTAAAAATCGCCCTGCAGGCCGTATCGACCGACGCGCACGCGGCTCCTCCGCTCGCAATGGTCATTGTCGCTGCCCCGGTCGCGCTGGCGCATGTATTCGACGCTGTAGACGCGGATCGAGCGCACGAAATCGAAGACCGGATCGCTGATGTCGATGGCGGCCACGCCATTTTCGGAGGTGTAGTCGGCGATCTGCTGCAAGAGGGCGCGCCTCGGGGCGCCCACCCGGACACCGGCCTCTTTCAGCACCGCAGAGATGAGCGCGTCCGTCGGTAGCGCGCCTCTGAGCGCGCCAGCGCCCACAACCTCGGAACCCGACGGCGATTGGACGGGCTGCGCGCCCCGGTCGAAGGCCACATCGTAAAGGCGCTGTTCCGGCGTTTGCCCCGCGTTTTCCGGATAGGCCGCGTGCATCGGGCAGCGCCAGATTTGCAGCGGCGGCTCGATGGGCGACGGCGTGATCCTGCGAATGAACTCCGTCTTTGCCGCCACGCAGGGCGCCGAAGCGGGCCAGCCGCCGGAGAGGCAGAGCAGGATCGCGCAATCGATCTGGTAGGCCCGCGCCGGCTGCGATGTCACGGCCAGGCTTCCGGTGAAGGCCAGGGCAGCCATGGCCGCAGCGCCGAGGAGATGCTTCATCGCCTTAATCCCGTCAAAGATATGCCAACAATCAAACAGACCGCTCCTGGAGACGTCCGGCGGGTCTTGCGCTCGATACATCATTCTCGAATATGTTCCTGATCTGGACGAAGGGCTTGCAGGCGCGCGTAAGCCTCGAGCGCCGCGTCGATGTCCTGCCGCGCCGTTTCTTCCGCCAGCTGCAGGCACTGCAAGTAGCGCTGCGCCTCGGTGAAATAGTCCGAGAACTCGAGCCCAAGCTCCTCGCGGTACTCCTCGATGACGTCTCGCGGCAGGTCAGCACTGGGGACCGGCGGCGGCATGCAGTCCAGCGCCGTCGTTTGCGCAACGGCCGAGTTTGCAAGACTCGCTGCGACCAAGGCTGCCCCAGAGGCAGCACCTCCGGCGCATCGGGTGGTATGCACAAACAACCGCATCATGTCTTGGGCATCACTATGTGGCACTGTTGCTGTTTTAAGTATCTTGCAATTACGTATTGCACCATCTTCTGTTTCACGCTACCCAAAAAATGTGTATGCCTCCTCCATGTCACTCGACACATCGAACGACCCCAGGAACGAGGCAAAAAAATGAGAGAAGTTTCACCAGTGATTACGCTTGCGGGAGTGAGGGAAACCCTGGAAGCCGGTGGGACAGTTGAAGTCGAGTGCATCGAAGCGCCAGCGCGCGTGAGCAACCAGTTCCAGGCCGCGTGGAAGTTCTACGCTGTTGCCGAGGTTGACGGTCAAACGCACCGACTGCTTCTTGTCCACGGTAGGGATATCAAGACGAGGACCATCCGAACCCTGACAGGGCTCCTGTCCTTCGGCATGGATCTCGGCGTCTCCCCCATTTCCGTTCCGCGTCACGTAGGAGAGCGCGCGGTTTGGAAAACCTATGAGGATACGTCGAAAGACTAGACGATTTTGTGCCTCCGCCGCGCTCGCGGCGATGGCACCCTGGGCCCACGCCGAGGTCATCGACCTCGGGGGCCCGCGAGACGCGGGGCGGGTTACCGCCTCGGTTCTCGACTTCGGCAAGCCGAGGGATTTTTCTGCTGAAGCCGAGGGCACGCAGGCTCTTGCTGCCGCCGTTACCCCCTCCCGCCCCGGCCGTGCGCGCCGTCACGGCTCTGCTGAGGTCGAGCGCCTGATCTCGAGCATCGCGCAGGCCCACGCCCGCCATCCGGGGCTCCGCCGCGCGGGCATCTCCCCCGTGGAGTGGATCGCCCTCTTCCGGGCCAATATCGCCATCGAAAGCAATTTCCGACAATCGGCCCGCTCACATGTGGGCGCGATCGGCCTTGGCCAGCTTATGCCCGGAACCGCACAGGTCCTCGGGGTCGACCCGCACGACCCGCGCGAGAACCTCGACGGGTCGGCCCGCTACCTCCTCATGCAGCTCGAAGAATTTGGATCGGTGCCCCTGGCGCTTGCCGCCTACAACGCCGGTCCGGATGCCGTCGCCCGGTACCAGGGCATTCCTCCCTACCGGGAGACACAAGGGCACGTTCGCAAGGTGCTCGACGTCTACCTGGCAACCATCGGTAAGGACCGCATATGACCACGATCACGAAAGGGCTCCTCGGCCGCCTCACTTCCTTTAACCGGAAGGGGCTGCTCTACCTCTTGCCCATCTTCGCGCTCATCGCCGAGCCCGCGCTGGCGCAGAACCTGGATCCGCTCGAGAACATGCTTGGCACGATTGTCGATGCGCTGACCGGCCCCATCGGCCGGCTGATCGCCATCCTCGCGCTCGTGGGCTCCGGCTACATGATGTTCACCGGCCGCCTCAACTGGCCGCTCTTTCTCGTCATTCTCGTCGGCGTTGTCATCGTCTTCTCCGCCGAAACCATCATCGACGGTTTCACGGCCACCTGAGCCATGAGCCTCCCCGCCCCGCGTGGCGCGGGAGGCTTTCTTCGTTGGAGCGCATGCCAATGCAAGAGCACCCCCTGTTTCTCGGGCTGACACGTCCTCCCAAGTTCTTCGGGCTACCGCTGGGCTATTTCATCAGCCTCGCGCTCGGCTCGGTGATCCCCTTTGTCACTTTTGATGATGTGCGCTTCCTCGGGATTGCCCTCGTCGCCTACCCGGTCCTCTGGCTTGTCGCCGACCGGAACCCGCATCTCTTCCAGATCGTCGCGGGGGTTCTCTCCACCACCCCGCGCACCCGGACCTACAAGCGGAATGGGGGCGATCGCTATGTCTCTTAACCGCCTCTCCGCCCTCTTCGAGGACAGCGCCCTGCTGCGCTCGGTGCTACCCGAAAGCCTCTTTGCCGAAGAGCCGGTGGCGCGCCACCTGCCCTATCTCTCGGCCCCCGAGGATGATCTCATCCTGACGCGGCAGGGCGATCTTCTCGCCTCGGCCGTTATCGGCGGCATCGACAGCTTCACCGCCGAGGCGCCGGAGATCGAGGCGCTGACGCAGGGCTTTGCCCGCCTCGTCGGCCAACTCGGCGAGCGCTTCGGCTTTTACGTGAACAAGATCACCATCCCGGCGTCACTCGATCTTGCCCCCATGGACGACGGCGGCTTTGCTGCGGAGATCGACCGGCGCTGGCGCGAGACGATTGCCGCCAAATCCCTCAAGCGCCGGGTGCTGCTGCTCACCCTCGCCATACGCCCGAGCGCCAGCCAGAAGATGGGGCTGGGTCGGGCGGTGAAATCCACCTTCGAGGCTGACCTCGCGCTGCGCAAGGAGCGCATGACCGAGGCCATGGGCCTGCTGCAGGCCATGTATCACGCCGTGGAGTTCCGCCGCCTGCGCGTCTCGGACGGCGACTGGCTCGGCTATCTCGGCACAGTCCAGGGCCAGCAGTTCCAGCCGATGCACGGGCAACCGGGGCAGTTTCTCTCTGCCTCCATGACCAACGCCCAATATCTCTTCAATGGAAAGCGCTTTGCCATCGACAACGGCATGTCGCGGCGCTTCGGCGCGATCTTCGGGGTGAAGGCCTGGCCGAACAAGTCGCTGCCAACCGTGCTCGACGCGCTGGAACTGCCCTACGACATCGTCGTCACCAACAGCTTCACGCCGATCCGCAACAACGAGGCCGAAGAAAAGATCGCCCGCACCGCGCGGCAGATGGGGGCGACCGAAGATGCCGCGCAATCCCTGCGCGCGGGGCTTTACGATCTGCTCGACGACATCGCCTCCGGGCGCGGCGTGCTGGGCAAGCATCAGCTCACCGTCATGGTCAGCGCGACCAGCGAAAAGGCCCTGGAAGAGGCCGCCTCCGAGGTCTGGCGGGCCGGGCAGGAGTCGGGTGCCACGCTGGTGCGCGAGAGCTTTGCCGCCCGCGCCATGTTCTTCAGCCAGGCGCCGGGCAATTGGCGCTATCGCCACCGGGCGGCGCTGACCACCTCGACCAACTTTGCCGATTTTGCCGCCTTCCACGCTGGCGCGCCCGGACGCGACAAAAACCAGTCTCCTTGGGGCGAGACCATCACCGCCCTGCCCTCGGTGTCGTCCTGCCAATACCGGTTCAATTTCCACGAACCGGGATCGCGGACCGCCGAACCCTCGGGCGGGCACACGCTGGTGCTGGGGCGTCCCGGCTCGGGCAAGACGCTCGGCACCGCGTTTCTCATGGCGCAAGCGCGCCGCGTCGGCGCTCGCATCGTGGTCTTCGACAAGGACCTCGGCCTCGAGATGGCGGTGCGCGCTTTGGGCGGCACCTACAGCACGGTCCGCATCGGCCAGCCGACGGGCTTCAATCCCTTCCTCACCGAGACCGACAGCCGCGGCGCCGCCTGGCTCACCGATTGGACCGCCGACATCCTTACCCGGAGCGGCCGGCCGCTCGAGACCTTCCAGACCGTGGCGCTGAATGACGCGATCCGCCGCGTGGTGGCGGCCGAGCCCGAGCTGCGCAGCTTTTCGGCCCTGGCCTCGGCGGTGAACCAGACCGACGATGATGGCGATCTTGTCTCCCGGGTCCGCGAGTGGACCGTGTCGGGCCGCTTTGGCTGGCTTTTTGATGAAGAGGCCGAGACCGGCATCCAAATCGGCGAGGATGTCGTCGGCATCGATATGAGCGAGCTTCTGGATCTCGGCACCGAACGCACCGCGCTTCTGGCCTATCTCTTTCGCCGGATCGAGCGCGTCATCGAGGACCGGCGCCCGACCATTCTGGTCATCGACGAGGCCTGGAAGATGCTGAACGACGAGATGTTCGTAAAGCGCCTGCAGGAATGGCTGGTCACCATGCGCAAGAAGAACTGCGTGGTGATGATGCTGACCCAGACCCCCGGGCATCTCGCGCAGTCGAGCGTCGGCGCGATCATCTCCGAGATGGTCTCGACGCAGATCCTGTTTCCGAACCCGGCGGCCCATCCCGAGGACTACCGCATCCTCAAGCTCAATGACCGCGAGGCGGAGTTTGTCTCGCAGAGCACCGGCGGTCTGCGTCTCGCGCTGCTGCGCTCGGCTGGCGACAGCCTCTTCGTCAACTTCGACCTCTCCGGCCTCGGCCCGGATCTCGTCACCGTGCTCGGCGGCGGGGCCAAGGGCGAGGACCGCGCGCCCTTCGAGTGGCGCCGCAAGTCTGATTTCTGGAAGGACATGGCATGACAAAGCTCCTCTCCACCGCCGCGCTGATGCTGGCCCTCGCTGGCTGCGCCGCCGGTGTCTCGACCGGGCGCAAGTCGCCCTGTGCCGGCACGTTTCGGACCGAGGGCAGCTACGCGGTCATCCCAGCCACAGTGACGCGCGGTGCCGTGGTGAGCCGGGGCGCCGCGTCGCCGTCCCAGATGAGTTTTGCTGCGGAGGACGCGGATGATTGCCAGTTCTCCCCGCTCTGAGCGCATGGGGGTACCCAAGGTATCGCGGACCGGGGCGGCGGGACTGGGCGTGGCTGGGCTGATGCTGGTGGCAGTCCCCGGCCCCAGCGCTCTGGCGCAGGGTGTGCCGATCGTCGACGGCTCGAACCTCGCCAATGCGATCTCGCGGCTCTCCGAAGGCGAGCGCGACTTTGCCAAACAGCAGGACAAGCTCGGCCGTCGCGAAGCGCAGCAGGATCTGCACCAAGAGCAGCTGGAGGCCTACGCGCGCTTCCTCGAGCAGACGACGGGCACCACCGATGTCTCCGGCTTCGAAGACGGCGCGGGTGGGTTTCCGAGTGCTGCGGAAACCTATCCGGTGACGGAGGAAAGCAGCGCCGATGCGCAGCGGCTCTTTGGTGACGATGCCAGCGTCGAGCAGATGATTATCGAGACAGCGGCAAAATACGAGGGCCACGCCGGTGTCGGCGCCGCGGGCCTGACCCCGCTGACCTGGCGCATCCTGTTCCAGTCGCTCATCAAGCAGGAGAGCCGCTTCAACAACGCCGCGGTCTCACATGTGGGCGCCATGGGCTTTTGCCAGCTCATGCCCGGCACCGCCGCCGATCTCGGCGTCGATCCGCGCGATCCCTGGCAGAACCTCGACGGCGGCGCGCGCTACATCCTCGCCCAGCTCAAGTCCTACGGCCGCATCGATTTTGCCCTCGCCGCCTATAACGCCGGGCCGGGCAATGTCGACGAATACGGCGGCGTGCCGCCTTTCGATGAGACGCAGAACTATGTCCGCCGGATCCGCGGCTACTACCAGGGCTATCTCTCGCTCATCACCGGCAAGAATCAGACCGGCACGCTCGCCGGGGTGGACGGCGCCTCGGCGCAATGGGGCAACTGGTCGGAGGCCTCCATGGGCTACGCCGGCGAGGTGAACACCCAGATCGATCACGCGATGCAGCGCATCTATGGCCTGTTGCAGCAAGCCAGGCCCGAGACCGAAAAGCAGGCCGTCGATCACAACACCTACATGATGGCCGAGCGCGCCCGGCTCATGGCGCTGACGCTGCGCCTGCGCGCCGCGCAGGTGAAGGTCGACGCCGCCCGCGGCATGTCGGACGCCGCCCAGGGGCTGCAGGTCACGAACTTCTGGGAGTATCGCGATGAGTAAAAGGACCGCTCGCACGGCCCTGCGCCGCTTTGCCAACTGCCTCGGTCTAGCCAGCGCCGCTGCCCTCGCGCTGACCGCGCCCGGTCTCGCGCAGGGCGTGCCGGTCATTGACGGCTCGAACCTTGCAAAGAACGTCGAGCAGCTGCAGCAGGCGCTGCAGGATGCCGAGAACCAGATCGAGCAAATTCAGCAGCTGAAAAAGCAGATCGAGCTGCAGATGGAGCAGATCACCAGTCTTGAGTTCATCGGGGACTCGCTGACCGGCTTCAATGACATCGCCACGCTCTACAACAGCGCCGAAGACCTGCGAGACCGCGCCGCCAAGATCACCGATCTCAGCGGCTTTGCCGATGACCTGGCCATGGGGGATTTCGACGCCCTGCTCGACAACCTCCTCGATGGCGATGTCACCATGGGGGAAAAACACGCCGCCGAGCAGATGCGCGAGACCCTGGCCTCGGCCGGGCTGACCTCCGATCGGCTCTCGCAGCTCTCCTCCTCGGAAAACCCCCAAGACAAGGTCATCGCCCAGACCGCCGGCACCAGCGCGACGGCGATTGCCGCGGCGCAGCTTTCCTACGAGGAGGCTGAAACCAGCCTCGAGCGCGTCAACGGGCTGGTGGATGAGATCGCCAATCAGGAGACGCTCAAGGAGAGCGTCGATCTCAACACCCGCATGGCGGCCGAAACCAACTTCATGCTCGGCCAGATGT
Organism: Salipiger sp. ABF4_146; assembly: GCF_056161345.1. Taxonomy (NCBI): domain Bacteria; kingdom Pseudomonadati; phylum Pseudomonadota; class Alphaproteobacteria; order Rhodobacterales; family Roseobacteraceae; genus Salipiger; species Salipiger sp. ABF4_146. The sequence continues at coordinate 204,089 of NZ_JBSWYX010000009.1, forward strand.
GGCGCCTCAATGCCGCCGCGGGACTCGCGCAGGGCCAGACCGGTGTGAACTGGGCCGCCGAGCAGGCCAAGGAACGCAGCTTCTTTGATTATTCGGGCACCGCCGACTGAGCGGCGCCCAAACGCGATTTGAAAGAGGAGACCCATATGTTTGCGAAGATGATCACGGGCCTGACGGCGGGCCTTGTCCTGGCAGGTGCGGGCAGTTCGGCCTGGGCCATGGACTACAGCGCCGCCTCGGCACCGGAGCTCAGCGCCGCGGCCGTCACGGCGGTGGAGGCGGAAGATGCTGACGACCTGCTGGCGATCATGCAGGAGATGCAGAGCCGCAGCATGTATTTCTTCGAAGGCGACGAGGCGCTCTGCCGCCGGGAGCCGCCGAAGGTTGGGCTGCTCGCCAAACCGGGGTTCAACTTCGGCACGGCGCGCACCGCCTATCAGACCTTCAACAAGGTGCAGCGCCTCGAGGAACAGACCTGCACCTGCCCGCAGGCCGCGCGCTCCTTCGAGGAGTTCTCGGTCGAGTTCCTTGGCGTGATGCCCGAGGACATCTCCGAGACGGACATGGCGACGCTGCGCGAGTACAACATCGCGAAAGAATACGACGTGTCCGACGCCTATCGGTCCTTCCGAAACGACAGCTGCAGGGATGCCCCGTGATGGCGATCATTGCGGATGCTCTTTCGGCGGTGGACACAACGGCCTCGTCTGTCGGGGCCGCCGCCTACAACGAGGTGGCCGGCTCGGTCATCCCGGTGTTCCGCGTCGGCGCGGTGCTCCTCGTGGCGATGACAGGGATCAACCTCGCCATCCAGGCCGTCCCGATGACGCTCCGCAATGGGCTCAGCCTCATCACGCGGATCGTCCTGGTCATGATCTTCCTGTCCTCCTTCGCCAACTTCGACGCGGTCTATGGCGTTCTGACAGAAACCCCGAGCCAGTTGGGCGGGACCGTACTCTCGGCCGCGACAGGGTCGACCGTGACAGACCTCTATCGCGGGTTGGACGAACTCTATGGCGATGCGCTTGATCTGGGCCAAGCGGTCTCCGAGAACGGCTCCTACATCTCCGGCGCCCTTGCCAGTCTGCTCATGTTCCTCATCGCAGCCTTGATGGCGACTATCTCCATCGTCGTCATCTGTGCCGCGAAGCTGATGATCGCGGTGTTGATCGTGGTGGGGCCGCTGGCGATTGCCTGCACGCTCTTCAAGCAATCCGCGCCGATTTTCGAGACCTACACCAAGCTGGCCCTGGGGTTCGCTTTCGTGCCCCTGCTGACCGCTGCGATGGCCGGCTTCACCATTGCGACCAGCAAGATGCTCGCGCCTGATCCGGCGAGCGCCGAGACGATCGGCGACATCATCGGCTTCGTGGTGGTCATGATGCTCGGCACCGGGCTCATGTTCATGGTCCCGACCATTGCCCAATCCCTCGGCTCGACCGCCATTGGCCTCGGCCAGGCCGCCTCCGGCACCTACCAGCAGGCCAAGTCGCACAGCTACGGCGCCGTTGCCGGCGCCCGCGGCATGGCCGAAGGCATGAGCGGACGCAAGGAACCCAAATACGGGATCAGCTCCGGCGCCCGCCGGGAAGGCCATGCGGTCGGCGCGGCGATCTCGAGCGCCGCGGGCGGCGCGCCCGGCAGCGCGGCCGCCGCCGCTCGGCTCGCGGTGTCCCTGGCCCAGAAATCTGTCGCCAAGGGCGGCAAGTAATCGGCCGCGAAGGAGGTTTTGGTGAAAGAACACAGCTTCGATACGGACATCATCATGGCCCCGCGCCGCAGCGAAAAGCGCGCCTGGATCGTCGCGGGCGTTGCCACCGGCGTCTCGGTCCTCATGGCCCTCTCCATCGCCACGATGATGCCGCTCAAGACAACCGAGGTCTTCACCGTGCTGGTGGACCGCGACACCGGCGCGGCGGAGCGCGTCATGCAGGTGCAGCCCACCGGCATCGAGGATGAGCAGGCAGTGAAGGAAAGCCTGCTGGTCTCTTACGTGTCGGACCGCGAGTCCTTCCTCATGGCCGGCATCCAGGAGCGCCTCGAAAGCGTGCAGCGCCGCTCGGTCAGCGGCGCCCGGCGCTCGCTGGTGGCGCTCTGGAGCAATGATAGCGACAATGAGACCTACCCGCCCCGCCTCTATGGGCAGGGGGCGGAGGTCACCGTGCGGGTGAAAACCATCACCTTCCTCGAGCCGACCGTGGCCCAGGTCCGCTATGAAAAGACCCTGCGCACGCCGCGGCAGGACAGCGTCACCCGTCCCTTCGTGGCCGTCATCGGTTTCGAGTTCCAGCCCCGCGAGGAACGCGCCCTAGAGCGGGTCTGGGAAAACCCGCTCGGCTTTACGGTGACCAGTTTCAATGTCTCGGCCGAGACGCTGGGAGGCTGACCATGCGACACGCCAAAGCCCTCACGCTTGCGACCCTTCTCCTCCTGCCTCTCCCCGCACTGGCCGAACGCGCGCCGCAAACCATGGGCCAGGACGCCCGCGTGCGCTCGGTCTGGTACAACCCCTCCGACGTGATCCGCGTCGACACCAACCTGCGGACCAACACCGCGCTCGAGCTCGGCCGGGGTGAGCGGATCGAGCAGGTCCTGCTCGGGGACTCCGAGGCCTTCGATGTCGAGGTTCTGTCGAACCGCAACACGGTCTCGGTAAAACCGGTCATCGGCAGCGCCCACAGCAACATGACCATCTACACCTCGCGCCGCGCGATTGCCTTTGTCCTCACAGAGGGCCGCAGCAAGACCCCGACCTACCGCGTCGCGGTCAAATATCCCGAGGACCAGCCGGCCCGGCCCTCGAGCACACCCAAGGCGATCGGCGCCCGCGACACCGGCTATGAATACGCCGGCGACGGACAGGCCCGGCCCACGGCGGTCTGGAACGATGGGCGTGCGACGTATTTCGAGTTCCGCCAGGGAGTGCGCCCTTCGATCTTTGCCGTGGACGGCGAGGGCTATGAGCTGACGGTGAATTCGCAGACCCGCGGCCGGGTGGTGCGCGTCGGCGGTGTGGCCGAGGCTTTCACCATCCGGATCGGCGACGAGGTGATCTGCATCCGCCGCGTGCCGGGCGGCAAGACCGTGGATCCGTTCATTCTCCGCAGCCTTGCCGGGAAGGAGTTCTGAGATGGCCGAGCATAAAGGCACCGACGATCAGGGGTTCGAGGAGACTGACTTCGAGGCTGAAGGCACCGCACAGGAGAAGGCCTACCGCGTCGAGCGCAAGCCCCGCCGCGCGGCGATGGGACTGAACTCGCTCGCCGGTAAGCTGGTCTCCGGCCTCATCGCCGGCTGCCTGTTCGTGGTGCTGGCCTACGCCATGGTCGCGGGCGAAGAAGAGAGCGCGCCCGTGGAGACCTCCAACGTCACCGAATTCCAGGACGGTGCCACCGGCAGCGGCTTTGGCAATATCGCGCCCACCGCCGCCCCGGAGCCCGAAGACGAAGGCTTTGACTTCGGCCTCATCCAGGACCAGCTCGACAGCCAGCGCAGCGCCTTAGAGGCGCGCAATGCCTCCCTGCAGGAACAGGTGCAGCAGCTGCAGAACAGTCTCGCCGAACTGTCCGGCCGTGCGGGCAGCGAGGACAGCGTCCTCGTCGCGGACCTCTCCCGCGCGCTGCAGGAGACGCAGGAGCAGAACGCGCAAATGGCGCAGCAGATGCGCGAAGAGTTCGCCAATCAGCTGAAGTCCCTGCAGGCGGCCAATGAAGAGCGCATGACCCAGCAGGAAGAGACGCTGGAGTCGCTGCGCCGCGAGAACCTGGCGCTGCAGACCGAGATCACCACTGCCAGCAATGACGCCGCGCAGGAGGCCCAGGACGCCGAAGCCGAGCGGCGGCGTCAAGCTGAGCGCGAGGCCGAGCTGGCCGAACGTCGGCGCCAGCAACAGGAAGAGCTGCAGGCCCGGGTCGAGTCCGAGGCGGTGATCTACGACAGCGGCGCAAGCTCAGGCAGCGCGGGACCGGCGAGCGGCGGGTCCGGGGACACAGCCGGTCCGCTGAGCCCGCGCGGGCAATCGCGCGACAGCGCGCTGCGCGCCTTTGTCACCGGCGGTGCCGGCGGCACTGGCAGCAGCGGTGGTGCCACGCCAACCGAACAGGCGACGGAGATTGCCAATCCCGCTTACACGGTTCTGCAGGGCACGATGATCCAGGCGAGCCTTGAGAACGCCGTCGACTCCTCCCTGCCCGGCGCCGTCTCGGCCGTGGTCAACTACCCGGTCTGGTCCTTCGATCAGAGCCAGGTGCTGATCCCCTCCGGCTCTCGCCTGTTCGGCTCCTATAGCTCGGACATCGACATCGGCCAGGGACGCATCCTCATTGGCTGGACCCGCCTCGTCACCCCCGATGGCCAGTCGGTGCAGATCTCGGCGTTTGGCGGGGACCAGATGGGCCGCTCCGGCATTAGCGGGCAGGTCGACACGCGCTTTGGCACCCGCTTTGGCAATGCTGCGCTGATCTCGCTCATCGGCGCGGGGCCGAGCATTGCCGCGGCCCAGATCGACGATGACACCACCTCCGACATTGCCCGCGATATCACCGAGGATCTCGGCGACGCCACCAGCTCGGCGGCGGCGGACTACGCCACGCTGCCCCCGATCATCACCGCCCTTCAAGGCAGCGCCATCACGGTCATGGTTGATCGCGACCTGGAGTTCTTTTAATGACCGCCGCTCCGCCGCGCGCGTCTTTCCTTGCAAGCTACCTTGTGCCTCTGGGCCCCTATCTTGGGGACCCTCACGTGGTGGAGGTGGCGATCAATCCCGATGGCGGGGTCTGGGTCGAGCGGCAAGGCGACAGCCACATGCAGCGGGCCGAAGGGCTGAGTTTCGCGCCCGCCCAGGCCGCCGACCTCGCCAAGGCCATCGCCTCAGAGGTCGACGTCCCGCTCTCCGCGAAAAAACCGATCGTGTCGGGCAAGATCACGCATGCCGGCGCGCCGCTGCGGGCGCAGGTCGTGGCGGCGCCGGTAATCGAAGGCGCTCCCTCGATCTGTTTCCGGCGGTATGCGCAGACCAAGCTCGAGATCGGAGACATGACGCTCCTGCATGGCCAGCTCGTCGATCTCGACAAGCGGCGTCGCGACCGGGCACAGCAGGTGCGCGAACTGACCGGCGCGGGCCAGGTCACCGAGGCCATGCAGCTCTGCATCGAGGATCGGCTCAACGTGGTGATCTCCGGCGGCACCTCCACCGGCAAAACCACCTTCGCCCGCGCGCTCCTCGATATGGTGGGCCCGCGCGAACGGCTGGTCACCATCGAGGATGCCTTCGAGCTCTTCCCGGCCCACGCCAACACCGTTTCCATGAAATCGGACCGGCTGCCGGGCTCGCAGAAATCCCCCGCCAAGCTCCTGGAATCCAGCCTGCGGATGCGCCCCGATCGGATCATTCTCGGTGAGCTCCGCGGCTTTGAAGCACTCACCTTCCTCGAGGCCATCAACACCGGCCACGGCGGGTCGGTCACCACCATCCACGCCGACACCGCGCTCAAGGCCATTGATCGGCTCGCGACGATGGTGCTCGGCCACGGGCTCAACATGAGCTTCGAAGAGGTGCGCCGCTACTGCGCGCACAGCATCGATGTGGTGATCCAGCTTGGAAGAGAGGATGGGAGACGGGGGATTGCGGAGATTTTTCTGCCGGGGACGGCGGGCTGACACCCGCTTGGCAGCGGTCCAGGCCCAATGGCGAGGGCACTGAGCAGCGATCTGCAGCTACCCGGGAGATGGCAGCGACCAAGGTGCAGGTGTGGCGGTGGAATTGCCCTCATCCGTTGCAACAGTTGCGAAGTTCTGCTCCACTGCCTTGGCCACGCATCCGGGCCGCAAAGCCCTGAAGAGAGCGGCCAGATAGCGGCTAAGTGCATGTCGCGGCGTAGGCTTTTAATCGGGCGCGACACGCCGGACGCTGCGGCCTTTGACGCGGATTGACAAGTGTCACGCGTGACACCATATTGATATCGAAGCGCAAGACGCGAGTCTTGCCTTCTTTCCGAGGCCCGTGCTTTATTGCGCGGGCTTTCGTGCTTCTGAGGTTGCCCTTGATTTACATGGTTTATTTGGACGAATTTGGTCACATCGGGCCGTTCGTCTCCAAGCATGATGCCAAGTTCAAGGAGAGCCCCGTTTTCGGCTTGGCTGGCTACATTATCCCGCTTGAAGAGGTCCGCAGCTTCGGCACTTGGTTCTATCAGCAGAAGTGCCGCCTGTTGAAGTTCGAGATTGATCGGGCTGAGCAGCACCCGGCAGTCTGGGAGAAGAAGGGCTCCGCGCTCTACACCGTTACCAACGTCACCAGGTACCGCGAGCTTCGCGCGACCACGAACCGCATCCTGAACAAAATCCAGAAAATCGGTGGCAAGACCTTCTACGTCGGTCTTCGAAAGACGCATTCTCCGGAAACGGCAGACGCAAATGCTCTGTACCATGGGGTCCTGAAAGAGGCCCTCAAACGGATAAACGATTTCTGTGAACATGATGCGCCTGAAGACAGCCGATTCTTGCTGGCGCTCGATGAACATGACCAGCGCGACCAACTCCTGACAACCGCGTCGATGCAGATGTATGGTGGGGACACGCCGATGAGGCATCTGATCGAGCCCCCTTTTCAGATCGAAAGCCATCGCTATCAAACAATGCAGGCCGCGGATTGGCTTGCCGGACTTGTCGGACGGCTAGGAGCGATCTGGGCCGAACCAGACCAATACCCTGAAAACGAAGTCTCTCGGACCTATTTCGAAGCACGTTTGAATACAGCATCAGTGCGCAGCGGTGTGAGGACCAAGTAGGCGACCGGCCCATCGCGGCCGCGGCCCCGAGCGAGCTCGAGGCCGCGCCCTAGTTTTCAGGCGGGATATCTCCGGCCAATCGCGGTTTAGACCGAAACCGCGCCGCCACCGCCGTCGATCCGGTAATACGCACCCGTGATAAAGCTGGCCCGGTCGCTGGCCAGGAACAGCATCAGATCGGCAATTTCCTCCGCCTCTGCGTAACGGCCAAGCGGAACAGCGGCTTCGAACTGCTTGCGTGCCTCAGCCTCGTCGCCTTTGCGCGCGTTGCTCTCGATCGAACGCATCATCTGAGTGTCTACACCGGAAGGGCAAACGGCATTGACGCGGATCCCCGCGCTGGCGACCTCGAGGGCGACACTCTTGTTGACCCCGATGAGCGCATGCTTCGACGCCACATAGGCGCTCATACCGGGCGCTCCCAGCAGCCCGCCGTTCGACGCGGTGTTAACGATAGCCCCCGCCCCCTGAACCTTCATCTGCTTCACCACGTGCTTCAGCCCCATGGCGGCGCCGATCACGTTGATGAGCAGTACATTGCTGTAATTCTCGAAGCTTTGCTCTTCGATCGGCTTGAAGTCGCCATTAATGCCGGCGTTGTTGACGAAGACGTCGATCCGGCCAAAGGCCTTCACCGTTTTGGCCACGTAGGCTTCCACGTCGGCTTCTTTTGAGACATCTGCGGCGATCAGAACCGCGCCCTCGATATCGCCGGCCGCCGTTTCGAGGCTTTCCCGCTTGAGGTCCACGAGCGCCAGCTTCGCCCCTTCCGCCGCGAACTTGCGCGCCGCAGCGAGACCGATGCCTCCGGCGGCCCCCGTGATCAGAACGACCTTGTCCTTGAATTCCATTATATCCTCTCCTTTGCTCAGGACATACGCGCTAGCCTGCGTCAGGCGCGATCGATCCGACGGGGTCGAGATCGCCAAGGCGGGCAAACCTGCCGGGATCGCGGCAACCGCGCTTGGGCGGAAGCTGCCAACAGGCTCGAAGTGCTGTCCTGATGGTTACCTATGCCTCAGAAATTCCTGTCTCCACCGCGGAGTGGGTCCTGAATTGACCACAAGGGACACAGATCTTAACCCTAGCGGCCAGGCGCCGCGCCAATTCGCCACGCCGCTACCGAGGAGCTCGTGAGGAACATGCCCGCGATCGATGACAGGCTGCAGCGCGATTACGAAAGCCAACTGCACGCGAACAAATTTGCGGGCCGGTGCCTTTCCCTCAATGACGAACCAGTCGAAGGCCACTTGACCATTCGCCGTTTTGGAGAAGTCTTGGTATCGGAAGTGCGGGCTTCGGCCCATGTGCTCGAGGTACAGGAAACCCGCAAGGAAACCGCTGAAACCGTCTTCGCCACCGTTATGGTGGAAGGCGAAACGCTCCTCGGGCAAGCAGGAAAGTGGCTGCGGTTGAAGGGTGGCGACGCCGCTCTCAGTCTGCCTTCAATGCCCTTCACGATCATCTGCCCCGAACCTATCCACCTTCTGACGTTGCAATTTCCCCGCGACAGCTTCATCGGCGATCTGTTGACCGCCGTCACAGACCCCCTGCTGATACCAGGGCGCGCTGGTGCCGCGCGCTTCGATCAGCAGGGGCTAACGCGAAACTTGCGCCGCTGGCTAAGCGAGGCGCACGCATCTGACGAGCACGGCCTACGGATCCTCTCGATGCTGGAAGGACTTCTGCGAACCGAGGCCCGTCCCGGAGGTGGACGCAGCCAATTCCTCGCGGCGCTGTCACATATCGCATCGGAGATCCGCGATCCCGCGCTGTCCCCTGGTTCTGTAGCCTCAGCCATTGGCGTCCCGCCGCGGCAAGTGGCACGTATCTTCGCCTCCCATGGAACCACCGTCTCGCAGGAGATTGCAGAGCGCCGCTTGCAACGCGCATATGCGGTCCTGCGAGACCCCACACAGGGTCACCTGGGCATTTCCGAAATTGGGCGGCGCTTCGGGTTCTCCGGTCCAGAAGTGTTCAGCCGCAGTTTTCGCCGCCGTTTTGGAATGACTCCGACCCAAGCGCGTCGGTGAGGACAGGAAAATGGGACACCAGCAGAAAAGGCTTCCATTGCTTCCTAGATCTTCTCGCCCTCCTCTCTCCGAGCGCTTCTTGTCGCCTGTCAGCTTACACACAGCCATGATCAAGACTTTCGCACACAAGCTGCTGAAAGCCCTCTGGGAGACCGGCAAGTCGAAGATCAACGCATGAGCACGACCTTCCCGATACCTGGTGTCATTACAGACATCATGTCGCTGCAGTGTGTGGTTAGATCCGTCCTCACTGCTCAGCGACCCGGTGGCACTCGAGTGCGAGGCTATCACGGCCAAGGTGATTCAACGTGCCGAACCCATGCTCGCTTCGAGAATTCGATGATCCTGCCACTCAGGGATGATAGCTGCGAAGGACATACATCTTGACCTAACGGCAGCTTGGCCTTGAGAATGAGTTCGATGAAAAACGTGGACGGTGGGATGGCGGAAAATGGTTGAAGACGTAAGCGTCGAAACTCTATCCCTTTGGCAAAAGCTAGACTTTCTGATCGCAGCGGTCACTTTTTACGTGGCGTTCGCATGCATGTTAGCAGCCGCTTCGACCGACAGTTTGCTCCTCGCCGCTTTTGAACTCTCCATCACCGCCGGCAGCCTGCCCTTCGGCTGCTTGGCTTGGGTTCGCATCCGCAAAGCCGCGGAACTAAAGGCACAGCTCAAACAGCGACGCTAGCAGGCGGCGAGAATATTTGAATGCCGAACCCCCTCTGCTGTGCGATGCTGCTGCCTGAGCGCGGTGGACCTTCAGCGTTCCGTAAATGCCCGGTAGCTCTTGCGGTTACCTACAAGTGTCCGGCAGGGAGGTCGCTAAGCGGGCGCCCTCTGCGAAGTCGGCGAGGCGAGCGAAACCTCGCCATATGACGGTCGTCCCCGGCGGCGCGTCCGAAGCGCGATCGGCGTAGCCTTCGAAGCGTGCGACCGCCCATGCGTAGTAGGCAAGATCTAGCGGCATTTCGCGCTTTCATTCTGTTGTCGCCAGTTCAAGCAGAGGTCGTTCCGCGACCGTGAGGGTAGTAGCAGGTTCGGCGCCCGCGATGTCTCGACTGAGCATCGACAACCGTGTCACCCGCCAGGCAACGACGCAGCAAAGCGTGATGAAGTTGGCCAGCCGTTCTGCCGACAGACCGATGGTGGTGAAACCTTCGGCCAGAGCCGCGGCGGCCTCGGCCATCCCGATGCCGGAACTGCCCCCGATCACCAAAACGCGCTTACTATTCAACTTTGTCATGATCGCCTCCTCATGCCAGGTGTTCCAGGCGCCGCAGGTCGGGCGGTGACGCCAGAAGCGCGTCAAACCGTGCCGCAAGTCCCGTAAGGGCTGGGGCCTTGCCATGGGCTTCGAGTGCGTCCGCATCGGCCCAGGCCTCCAGCATCACGAAGCGTGCGGGGTTGTCACGCTCACGCTGCAGGTCGTACCGCAGGCAGCCCGCCTCACTGCGCACCTGCGCGAGGATCCCGGTAAGGGCGGCCTGCAAGGCCGCCTCCTGTCCGGGTTTGGCCACCAGCGTTGCGACGAGGTGAATGATTCCGGACATCAGAACCCATCCAGCACGATTTTGCCGCGGGCGGTGTTCGTTTCGATCAGGGCGTGGGCCTTCTTCAGATTTTCGGCGTTGATCGGCGACAGTGTTTCGGTCAGCGTCGTGCGGATGCTTCCCGCCTCGATCAGGGCCGCCACTTCGTTCAGCAGCTTGCCCTGTTCGGCGATGTCGGGCGTGCCGAAGATCGACCGCGTGAACATCAGCTCCCAGTGGATCGAGGCCGCCTTGCGCTTGAAGCCCAGGACGTCCAGCGCTTCGGGGTCGTCGATCAGTCCGAAGCGGCCCTGCGGCGCGATCAGGGCCTGAATACCCTTCACATGCCGGTCACTCTGATTGGTAGAGAACACGAAGCCCGGCGCGCCGATGCCGAGCGCTTCAACCTGCGCCGCAAGATCACCATGGTGATCAATGACATGATGCGCGCCAAGCTCACGCACCCAGTCCTGCGTTTCAGGGCGCGACGCGGTGGCGATCACGGTCAGATCGGTCAGCGCACGGACAAGCTGGATCGCGATCGATCCGACCCCGCCCGCACCACCGATGATCAGGACGGCGTTGGCCGCCCCCGGAACCGGTCGGCGAATGTCGAGCCGGTCGAACAGCATTTCCCAAGCCGTGATGGCCGTAAGCGGCAGCGCGGCCGCCTCTGCATTCGACAAGGTCTTGGGCTTGTGGCCGGTGATGCGCGCATCGACCAGATGGAACTGGCTATTGGCACCCGGCCGGGCGATGGACCCGGCGTAGAACACTTCGTCGCCGACGGCGAAGCCCTGTGCATCCGGGCCGACCTCGGCCACCCGCCCCACGGCATCCCAGCCGAGGATTTTCCACTCGCCCTCAGCCGGGGTCGCGCTGTTGCGGACTTTGGTGTCGACAGGGTTCACCGACACTGCGGCGACCTCGACCAGAAGATCATGGCCGGTGGCCTCGGGGCGCGGCAGCTCGATGTCGGTTAAGGCCTCACTACGGTCGATGGTGCCGGGGGTCTGGTAGCCGATGGCTTTCATGGGATCACTCCATTGTTCGATTGCATGGAAGAGAAATTGATCCTACATTCACCTTATCGCAATACGCACAAAGACCGCACATAGTATAAAAAAGGATACTGTAATGGCCAAAGCCCGTCACTCACGCTTCGACTGCACCCCCGGCTGCTCAGTAGAGGCCGCCATCGGCCTGATCGACGGCAAATGGAAATCGATCATCCTTTGGCATCTGCTATCCGGAACGCTCCGGTTCAACGAAATCCGCCGCCATGTCGAGAATTGCACGCCGCGCATGCTGACCAACCAGCTGCGCGAGATGGAGCAGGACGGGCTGATCACGCGCAAGGTCTATGCGCAAGTGCCGCCGAAGGTGGAATATTCGCTGTCCGAGCTGGGCCGGACTATGGAGCCGATCCTTTGCGCCCTGAAGGAGTGGGGGGATGCCAACATCGGTCTCTACGGCAAGCCCGCCGGCCACGATCCCCGCGACGCGGCCTGAGGGTCAGCGCCCGTCCAAATGCCTGGTCGGTAGGGCGGTGGTATATTTGACCTGATCCAGCGCGAAGCTGGAGCGCATGTCGGCAACCCCGGAGAAGATCTGGGTCAGGACATTCATGACGAGCTCCTGATAGCGCAGCAGGTCTTCCACCACGACGCGCAACATGAAGTCCTCCGTTCCGGTCATCGGGTAGCAAGCCACCCTTATATTTCGGGATCAGGTTGGCGTGCAGGACCGCATGGATGCGCGATTTCAGGCGGACCGTCTCATCGAGGAGCCCCCTTCCGCTCGGCGGCCTGTCGGCGTCGGCGAACAGTATCTTCGTCGGCGGCCCAGACTTCGGGCGGGAGGCACGACGCCTGGAGGCGCGCCAGCGTGATGGCGTCGAGCTTGTCAATCTTGACGCGAGTGTAGGCAATCGCCCGCACCATCCGCGGATTAGCGATGACGACCCTGCTGACGAACGGCCGGAGCAGCCGCTCGATGGCCGCCGTATTGCCGGTCGCCTCCAGCACCACCTCGTCGTCGAGCCTAAGCCTTCGCCCGAACGCGACGACCTTGTCCTGCACAAGATCAAGGCATTGTTCATTGATCAACTTGCCGTCTTCCAGGATGGTAATCTGGGCGGACGCTCATGGACGTCCATTCCAATGACACGCATGCTCCCTCTGCTCTGGTTTCCGGGAGCTGGCGAGTCTACACGACATCTACGGATCCGCGCTCACAGCGCAACCGGGGAGCCTTCTTTTACTTCTCTTCACGGCAAAGATGAACAAGATCGGCCCGCAAGCCTGGCTTGCCGACGTCTTCGCCCGGCTTCCCAGCACAACGGCATCATGCGTGCCCAACCTTCTGCCCTGGAGTTGACAGCCATCAGAGCGCCGGCGGGCAGCATGACCAAGGCCTACGCCGGATGCTTACCTTCTGGCGGGCATTCTCCTTGATGTCCGCAAGCTCGAAGAACAATCCAGGACCGTGCTCGATTTGTGCAGCCTACGGCCGCGACAGCCCCTTGCGCGGAGGATTATCTCACTCACCACGCGATAACGTTGTGCTGAATGAACAATTTTGTTTTGGAAATAACTGTTTAGCCAAGTGCAAGGCGGTTGCATGATCTTGAGGACTTAGCTTTAATGATTAGGAGCGCGCCTCGTCGGCCTCCCCTGGGCGGATCCTATCCCCGATGCTCAGATAAGCCACCACTCACGGATCGAAGCGCGCTCAACGTCCCCCTTTCCAATCCGCTGGTATTTGCATCAAGAGCCCTGCACCCGTTCCTCTTCGCACCTTGAATGGTCTTTTAGCGCCTTTGCAGCCCCAACCGCGGCTTGACGTGAGGAGCCGCGGGCATCGCGTCAACCGCGTTCCGCCACAGCTCAATCCCGCCTGCCTTCACGGCCTTGGACTGACCGAGACCACGGAAGCCGCGCCCCAAGTTTCGGAACACACTCTACTATCCCGGCGGAACCAAATGCCCCGGAATTGGAAACATTCTCCAAACCGGGGCAACTGGTAATGAAAAGCGATGTCATTAAAGTGTCGCCCTCCTCCTCGGCTCCGGGGAAATTCCGGAGGTTTGTTCGAGGCCTCCTCGGGCACGTTCGTCCACTCACGGACCTCGATGACGCTGCGTGATTCATTTGATTCCGTCGAGTCCGTTCATCCCCAAGTTGTCGAAGAATCATGGTCTCTCAACTCTTAGGAAACAGGGGCACAAAGTCTTGTGGGTCAGGCGGCCGTGAAGCGGATGAAAAATGGGGAGCTTTTGACCTAGCCTTTTTAGCCGAAAGGAAGCAGGCAGCCAGCGATCCTGATCACCCGAAGCAAAACGCATTTTGCTCGCGCTTGGCGTCCTTCAGGAAGCTCCTGCCGTTCTGACGGCCTGTCCAGGTCGCGCGGATCTCAGGCTGCCTCATTTCTGACGCCCGGAGCGCTATCTGGCACGATTGTCGAAGTGGTTGGGTGCCAAAGGCGGTCGCCGCGTGGCGCACCTGCTTTTCTGCTCAGCATTCAGCTAAAATTTGGACTTCCCATTTTGCGATCAGCAGCAATTTTCTCTGCTTCTCAGTCTCTTGCCTCTCTCGTGATCGGCAAATTCATTGGATGCTCTTAGATGGCCACCACCACCTCGCTGAACATTGGAAGATGCGCCTGCTCAGTCACGCCTCGCAGCCTGATTGACAATCGTCGCCCGATTTTCGGCGGCCTTCTCTTCAACAAGCGACCCTTGGAAACGGAATTTCCTTCAGCGCCAATATGTCCAGAATAAGGTGCCCCATATTTCCCTCACCTTCAGCTGATTAATTTGCCCTGCGAATTCTAAAGCATCCAGTTTCGTTTATCCATTTTGCGCCTTATTATAACCTAAAAGCGGCCGAGGACGTATGTTCACATAAAGCGCAATCCAGACTTTGCGATCACAGTCACATTATCGCGACTTGCAGTCAGCTTTCATTCCGACGACATAGGGCCGATCCCAATCTGGAGAAACCAATGACCTCGCAACTCGATCTACAATCAATGTCAAAAGAAGATCTGGTGGCGCTGAGCAAAAAAGTTAACAAAGCTCTCGCCGACTATGACGCCCGCAAGAAAGCCGAGGCTCGGGCCGCCGCCGAGGCTCTTGCAAAGGAAGCCGGGTATTCCCTCTCGGAATTGATGGAGGCCGGCAGCACCAAAGGCTCGAAAGGCGCACCCAAGTACGCACACCCCGAGAACTCGGCCCAAACGTGGACTGGCCGAGGGCGAAAGCCGAAATGGGTCGAGGAACACCTTGCTGCTGGGGGTGATCTCGAAGCCTTGGCAATCGCTAAGTAAGCATATCGATTTTGGAACTAACCCCGACCGAAAAGACGGGGTTAGTTCTGGCGAAAGCTGTATTGCTTCGGGCCAGCATCAACCGAATGCTATCGCCCGCCCCGAGTTCGCTGGCGGGGACGTGAACTCGGACGTGTCGGCGCATGAAGGCGCGCCGCGCGATATGTCCCGCCCACCAGCCCAAGGCTTCGCTAAACGCCGAACACGACGTGACCCTCTTCGTCGATCGGCCAGGCTGGATTCCACGCGATCTCCCAGATGTGGCCATCGGGGTCCGCGACGTAGCCTCGGACGCCCCCGTAAGGCGGCGCATCGGCCTCTCGGAGGACAGTCGCCCCCGCGGACACGAGCGTTTTCATGACGCTCTCCACATCCCCTTCCTCGGGCACATTGTGGGCGAGCGACATGGCACCCGCGGAGGGCAGGTCGCTGGCCCTGGCATCCTTTTCGAGCGATCCCTTCAACCATGTCCCGAACACGAGGCCGTTCATCTGGTAGAAGACGATCTCCGCGTTCTCGAATACCGGGGTCCAGCCAAAGCCGTCGCCATAGAACTTTCTGGATCTTTCGAGATCGGAAACTCCAAGGGTGATCACCGAGATCTGTTGCTGCATGTCCATGTCCTCTCAGCTCGCCTGCACAACATGCGCAGGCGCTTGGACCATGGGACGCGGCAATCGGAGCGCCGATGCGCGAAAGGACCCGTTCGCGGGGGCCGGGCCAACCGCACCGACCTAACCTGTTTCTGGTATCGCCAAACTACTCACCGTGCCCCAGCGATGCAACCAAGCCGGATATCAGGGCCTGCACGCCATAGATATGAACGGTTTGAGCCTGCCACTGACCTTCGAGGCTTCATGGATCCGCCGATCCTTCACCCTCAAGACCTTGCGTCACCGCCTTTCGGCGCGCCAAAGCAGCTCACCCCGATCGCGAGAGCCGCTCTTTATATTCCGCAATCGCATCGTCAGCCGACAAATCGGCCCGCCTTGAGAGTTCAATGGCAAGGTCGAGATCACTTACCTCCGCATAAGCGTCCACCTCGGCCGATGAGAGAAGATCCGCATCGTTGTCCATCAGTCCGGTTGCTTCACCCTCGCGGCGCGCGCACAGCGCGCTGAGCTGCATGTCATCCAATGACCGGAAACGACGGCGCTTGAGCTCACCGAGGTATGTCGTCTTCATGTCGTCTATAGTTTGCAACCAGTGGCCGTGCCGCCCCAGCTTCCATTCCCGCCAACCGACGTCGGGATCGTCAAAGATCTCACCGGCCGCGATCATCTGATAAAAGTCATGCAATCGCGTGGCATTTCGCTCGTATCGGTTCGACACAAGCTCGTCGAGTTCGCGGCAGCGCCCTATTCGGCGTCTCAATGCGGCGTCCGACAACATTCTCACGGTCATATCGTACCTCTGCTCCTACCCGATGGTTTCAGCACCTCTGCGAGCGCCTGGATCAAGTCCTGTTCTTTTAGGGCAACCCAAGTGCCTGCGAAATCAACTTTGGCGTGTGGCGCTGGCGAGCGCGACGCGCGCATGTGGGACGCAAACTCGGTAGCGCGCTGTGATCCCCCTCACCCGCCGTGCAACGACATTTCTTCAGGCGGGAGGAGCGCAACATGGGCGCAGTCCTCGCCCGCTCAAGAACAGCCCTGCCGTCCGCCCCTCAGGTTGAGAGAAATCAAATCTTCGGCAGGTTTCGGTGTAATCGCAGTGCTCAGACACCATATATATGACGCAACTTGGAGCTGGGGTCGTTGCCCTTGAGTTCTCCGACCCCGGGAAAGGGAAGGAGAAGATCATGTGGAAACGTCTTATAAGTCTCAGCCTGACATTTGGACTGGCAGCCGCCGGACCGCCAGCATCGGCGCAGATGGTCTGCGGGCTCCACGAGACCATCACCGGAACGCTCGAAAGCACCTACGACGAAGCGCTTGTCGGGCATGGACTTCAGTCTGCAACGCGCATGCTAGAAGTCTGGCGCGCAGCTGAGAAGGGAACCTGGACGATCCTTGCCGTGCATCCTGACGGGCTCGCCTGCGTCGTGGCCAGCGGGGAAGCCTGGATCGACGTGCCGCCAAGGCCGGCAGGGGTGGCAGCGAGCGCCTACCCGGCAGCTGAGAGCGAAGAGTAATCGCCAAACCTCACCGAGCGGATGCGGAAGGTGTTCGCAGGCGGCCATGAGCCCTGTCACCGGGCTCAGCCTTCATCGGCTGAGAAGCGGAGCTCGAGGGCTGGGGCTCCCGGTCTCGAATTCGCGGACCCGGTGACAAAATTCACGACATCCCAGCAGCAGGTACAGTTTTTCAGGGCCAAGGACCGTTTTTCAGGCCCGGCGGTGGGCGGTGCGGACACGAGGATGGGCCGCCCGTGGCAAAGGCTTCCTAGACCTTCTCGCTTTCCTCCTGCGGCAGACCACCATCGGCATCCTCAAACTTCGCCAAATCCGTGGCACCTGCCCGCTTGGGTCGCCGGCGGGACGCGGCCCGGCCTTCTCCGTCCTTGCTCCGCCTGGTCTCCGCCCGCGCCCGCATCTCGGCAAACCGCGCGCCGTAGTGCTCGCAGGTCTCGACCGTCTCCTCCGCCTGCGTGATCTGCGCCAGGCTCGCGACCTTGCGCTTCGGCCTGGCAGTCAGCGGCGGGTACGGCAGCGCGTGTCCGTGTCGCGCCGCCTCAATCGGCCCGAAATGGTGGTCCTCGTAGGACGTGATCCGGTGCGCCTTGATGGGATACTGGCCCTCCGGCAGGATCAGCACCTCGTCGATCGGGAACTGCAGCAGCTTGCCCGGTGAGAGCAGCGCCCGCTCCTCGCTGCGGCGGCTGATATTGGCGCTGTCGTCGAGCTCGCGAATGCGACTCTGGCTTTCGGTCTTCGACACCACAGTGTGTTTGCCCAGCATGTCCGACAGGACCGTCGCCGTGTGATCCTCCTGCGGCGTCATGAAGATTTTCACCCCGGCGCCGGCCATGAGCGCCCGGCGCCCGGCCTCGCCATAGAGCGAGGGGTTGTCGAGACCGGCGATCGACTGGGTGATGATGAAGAAGCGTCCCCCGAAGGAGCGGATCGTCTTGATGCTGTTCTCCACGAGCGGTTGGCGCCCGAGCTGGTCGAACTCGTCCATCAGGAACATGACCGTGTAGGGCTCGTCGGGGCTCGGCTCGGCCCGCTGCAGCGACGCGATGCCCTCGGCGAAGAGCAGTCGCACCAGCGGCGCCAGCGTGGTCAGGTGCTCGGACTGCGTCGTGATGTAGAGCGTCTGCGCCTCGCGGCGGAAACTGGTCAAATCGAAGTCGTTCTCCAGCGTCGCGCGGACCACCGAAGGGTCGTCCCAGAGCTGGAAGCCGGCACCGTTGATCACCGAGCGGTAGCTGTCGGTGACTTTCTGGCTCATCCCCGCCATCTCGGAAAAGATCGTCGCGACGATGGGGATGTCGGTCATCTCGGCATACTCGCGGTAGGTCTCCTCGGTTTTGCCGCCACCCCCGAAGATCTCCTTGGCAAAACCGAGGTTCGGCCTGCCCTGCTCGATGGCAAAGAGGCAGGAGGCGACGAAGAGCCGCTTGCCTGCCTGATAGAAGCCTTTGGCCGCATCTCCCTGCACAACCAGGAATTGGTCGGCCAGGATATTGAGTGCGGTATACTGCTGATCCGGCGACGACATGGCCGCGATCCGCGCCAGCGGGTTGAAGCGATGCGTCCGGGTCGAGGGCCCGTCTTCGGTCTCCAAGTAATCGAAGGGCGAGAAATACCAGATGCGATTTCCGAGACCC
The DNA here is from genome assembly GCF_056161345.1 of Salipiger sp. ABF4_146. Taxonomy (NCBI): domain Bacteria; kingdom Pseudomonadati; phylum Pseudomonadota; class Alphaproteobacteria; order Rhodobacterales; family Roseobacteraceae; genus Salipiger; species Salipiger sp. ABF4_146. The sequence continues at coordinate 222,545 of NZ_JBSWYX010000009.1, forward strand.
TTCTGGCGATGGATCGCGGTCTTCTCGAAGTTCTCGCCTTTCACGTCGAGCACGATGGCGCTGCCGCCATGATGCAGAAGGTTCGGTCTGACAAAGCCCACGCCTTTGCCGCGCCCGGACGGGGCCACCATGATGAAATGCGGAAACCGGTTCGGCGTGGCGGAGATGTAGAGCCCCTGCTTTTCCGGGCCCGTGGTCTTGCCGAAAACGAAGCCCTCCTCGGAGATCGGCTTGACCATCTTGTTGCGCCGCATCTCGCGCCGCGACTGGAAATGCGCGTCGTCATAGCTGGTGAGCCGGCCGCGGTAGACCCCGGCGACCCCCACGGCAACGAGGCTTAGCGCCACCAAACCGTTGATGAGGAAGATGACCTGCAGGGCGTCTGGATTGGCCTGAAGCGTGGGCCAACTCCAGCGCAGGAACCAGGGCTCGAGCGGATCGAGGCTGCTCAAGCTCTCGCGGAATACGAGCGCGCCGTAGATCGTGGCGAGCATGGCGCCGATGTAACCGCCGGCCAGCAGACCGCCAATCACGGCGAACGGGTAGCGCCACGCCGTATCTAGATTCTGGATCATCGTAAGAGATCCTCCCGTCTGCTTAGAGTTCGTGCCCGTCCTCAATGTCCAAGCCACGCTCAGCGGCATGCTCGGCCGCGAGCTCGGCCTGCCGGACCTGCGCCATGGCCTGGTAGGCCTCCACGGTCTCGCGCTCGCGTTCCCCCTGGCCCACCACGAGATCGGCTTCGTTCTTCAGGTCGGCCGCGACCGCCGCCCGAATCGCGGGATCGCGGATTTCGTCCTGCAGCGGCGTGCTGTCGCCCTCGAGGATCTGTGCGAGCTCCGCGTCCGAGAGCGTATCCGCCATCCGATCGACGAGGCTCTCGATGGCGGGCACGTCGGCAAGCTGGTGGTGCTTGTCCACGGTCAGCAGCTGGTCGAGCGCCAGCTGCTCGACAAGGTCCCGCGGCACCGTCACGCCGTCGATGATCCGATGCCCCTTTTCGAAGACCGCGGCCAGCCGCGCGGAGGCCTCCGCGTCCAAGCTTTCCGTCCGGCCGCGCCACAGCGCTGCCTGCGCCAGGGAGTGGTCGCCTTGCGCGGCGTATTCCGCCAACTCCTCCGGCGTCGTGCCAAGCTGCGCCATAAGATCCGCATCCTGCGCAAAGGCGGCGACCAGCGCCTCGCGCAGATCGTCCAGCGTGCTGTCGATCTGCCGCACGCGAGGGTCCTCCGCCTCGAGCCCGTCCCGTACGTGCTGCAGCGAGGCGGGGGTGAGATGCGCAAAGACATCGTCGCGCGTCTCAGCCACCATCGCGTGGTCCTGGAAGAAGGGATCGGCCTGGGTGGCCGCCAAAAGCTCGGTACTGGTGCGGGAGAACTCCGCCTCCATCCGCACCCGCTCCGGCCCGGCATCCATGGCCTGAATGCTCTCCCAGGTCTCTCGCGCCTCGGCCAGCAACTGCTCGCGCGCTTGCGCCATGGCCGCGACGGGATCAAAGCTCTGGTCCTGCGTGGCAGCGTGGGTTTGCGGTGGCATCAGGGTGTCTGCCTCGGGCATGAGACGTCCTCCTTCTTCTAGGGTTTGCGCCGATGCGAAGAACGCCTGCGACAGCTTTTCCATGAACGCATTTCCGGGACCGGAGAGCGAAGCCAGCAGACCAAGACTGGAATATTGCCGCGCAAAGTCTTGCACCACCGCCCGGCGATGCGCCCTCTCCGCGTCCGACATCGGCGGCGGCGGAACCAGGTCCCCCCGACCCGTCTTGTCATGCGCCGCGCGGTACTCGGTCTCGCGCGGCGGGTTCTCGATGATCCCGCGCGACAGCCGGTTGGAGGCCACCATGTCGATGCCATGCGCCCGCGAGAGCTCGGCATGGCACTCGCGCATCACGTCGTAGTTGAGCTCCGACTTCATGCTGATCGACAGGAAGTTGCCCCAGTCGCAACCGACCTTGTCGACGACAAAATGCGCATGGATGTGGTCCGGGTCGCGGTGGACCGCAGCGACGTAGCGCCACTGATCGCCATAGTCGCCGCTGGCAAAGATCGCCTGCCCCCACTCGCGCGCCACCGCCTCGGCCGCCTCGATGCCCGTCCCCTTGGGAAAGCTCAGAATGATGTGGTCGGTGTGCCCGCGCCGGGGGGCGCCGCGCCAGGACGAAGACCAATCCTCCACCGCCCGCGACAAAGTGTTGGGGCGAAGATCACGGTCCACCCCGGCGAAGTTCGTCCAGGTGGCATGTGCCGCGTCTTCCCGGGTGATGTAGTTGAGCTGGCGGGTCAGCTCCTCCTTGGAATGGCACCCCCCGGCCCGGATCCGCTTCACCACAGACTGCGGCGAGCGCTGCGCGTTGCCGGCAAAGGCCCGGAAGGACCGGGCCTGTACGCTGCCATGCCCCGCGCCCGGCACGCGCGTGCCCGTCCCGCCGCTCCGGCTGCGGCGCGCGAGGTCCTCGAGCGGATAGCCAAGAACGGCCTCCTCGATCGACAGCGACCCCGACCCCGCCCTCATTTGTCCGCCTCCGGGAAGGCCACATCCGCCAACGTCCGCCGGCGCGCCACGTTGATGAAATTGGTCAGCGCCTCGGTCAAATCCCCCACCCGCGCGTCGAGCTGCGCCACGGTCTTGCCGTCCCGGGCGTTCCACTTGAGCCGCCCGGAGTTCGCAAGCTGGGTCATCTGGTTGAGATTGCGCCCCACAGCCACGAGCTCGCGCCGGCTCTCCGCGAGGGCCTCAATCTCCTCGACCCGCAGATCGAGCGCCCCGACAGCGAGCCGCATGAGGCGCCGAATGCCGTCCGACGGCGTCAGCCCCTCGGCCTCCATCAGCGCCTTGAAGGCCGCGTATTCCTCGACACTGACCCGGGTTCCGACCACCGCGCCGTCGGTCGTCGTGTGCGAGGAGACGGCCTGGTTTCGCACCCGCGCCACCGTCTGACGCGACCGTCCGCTGCGCCGGGCGATCTCGGCATCGGGCAATCCCTCGCCCAGGAGGCGATTGATCTCGGCAATATCCTTGTGGGTGAGACGGGGCCCGCGGGGCATATCGCAACCTCAAGCAGCAATCAAAATTCAAACACGCTCTATAGATGTACAACACAATACCATTCCAGCCAACCGACCATGAAGGCCGGTTTTCGCCCCTTCGGGGGATTTCCGCTTGCGGAAACCGGTCAGCCTTCATGGTCTCCGTATCGCGCCCGGTGACCCCCTCAGGGTCACTCAGGCAGGGCGCGGTGAGCCGCAGGTCAGGAGGCGGCAATCTCGCCCCTGCGAGATCTGCCGCCGGGGCCGTCCGCGGATCACACCTGTCCCGATGTGCCAGGCGTGGGGAGAGTGGGCCCCACGCCTGGCGGAGAGGGCCAATGTGCGATTTTTTGGCCCCCAGTCCCATGTGCGCTCCGCGCGCAATCTCCGGGCCAAAAAATTTCGGCAGGTGCTGGGTCGCTGGAACGCAGGAGAGCAGGAATGAATGACTGCACGATTGCTGGAATACTGGATCGGCGGAATGCTGCAGATATTGAAATATTGAGTTTTTAACTCATTGAGATGATGAAAGCTTGAGCGCTGGAGCCGTGGCGATGTTGATCGCTGGAGGCTTGGGGCGCCGGAGTTCTGGCGTGCTGAATGTGTGGACCGCAGGACTTGGAGGACCGAGCTTGAAGACCATCTCGACCATGATGATGAAAGGCGGCAGCGGGAAGACGACGCTGACCCGCATCCTCGCCTCGGCCGCCCTCGCCCGCGGCATGAAGGTCCACATCTTCGACGTCGACACCGACCCCCAGGCGCTTGGCTGGGAGGCCAGCTTCAACCGCGCCTCCTGGGGCAAGATCGACAAACCCGCCTGGCGCCATGACCAGCTGACCATCAGCGGTGCGGTCGCAGACATGGATGAGATCTACGACAGCTACGACCGCATGGAAGCCGAGGGCTATGATCTCGTGCTGATCGACACCCGCCCGGGGGCCAACGCTGACACCGAAGACCTGATCCTTGCCACCGATCTCGTGCTGATCCCCACCCGGCCCGAGCAGTCGGATTACTCGATCGCCGAGCGGACGCTCGAGTGGTTCGAGGACATCCTCAAGACTGTCACACCCGACTCCCCGACCCCGGCGCTGCGCACGGTGCTGACCGCAGTGCCAGCCAAGATGATCTCGGTGCTGACCGGGGATCTCGACATTGCCAGTCTGACCCCGCGCGATCGCGACGCCTTGCAGGCGGTCATGGACATGCCGCATGCGCTGACCGTGATCCCCAACTCGAAATACTGGCGCGAGATCGCGGCTTGGGGTCCGCTTGGCGTGGCCGCCGAAGCAGCAAACACCCAGCCCGCCGGGCGGCTGCAGGGCGGCGCCATGCTGGACATCCTCGCCGGGGGCGACGCGCTGCTCGAAGAGCTCCTTGCGGTCATCGACGTGAGGGAGGCGGCTGAATGAGCGACAATCCCAAGCCAGAGAAGCGCAAGAGGTCGCGCGTCGTGCGCACCTCACATGCGCTGCCAAATGCCGCCGAGCACGCAAAGGCGAGCAGCCGGCTCGCAGGAGCCACGGCCCGCTACGCGGGCCGTGCCACGCCCGAACCGCAAGAGACAAGGATCGAGCTCAAGCCCGACGCCGACGCCAGCGCTGGCGTCTCCCCTGATCTGGCCCCGGCGGGCACGGAGAAATCAGCGAGTGCAACGCAGCCGGAGCCGAGGCGACGGGCGCGGCCGAAGGCGGCCTCTTCGGGCGCCGCGGAGCCCAAAGAGGCCGGGGCTCCAGCGAAGAAAAATGTGCGTGGCTTCGTGGTCTGGCTGCCGGCTGACATGGCGCGGCTTGAGGCTTTGGCGGTCCGGCTTGGCACCAGCGTCGACTATCTCGAAAAGGCGCTGATGAAGCAGGCGCGCAAGCGATACCTGGATCTCGATCGCGCGGCGGCGCTGCGCGACAGCAAGGGTCTCAAGAGGCATCTGGAGCTGACACGGACCGAAGGCGGCGGCGGGCTTTTCGTGAATGCCTATTCGGACCCCGAGATTGTCCGCGCCCTTCGCGCGGAGATCGGCGATCCGCTCGACCTCATCGCCGACGCGCGGATCATCGGCGCGCTGTTCCGGCTCTACGGTCTCGACGCGCTCGCGGTCTACGAGCGGAAGGCGGCGGGATAAGCGTCGCCCTGGGCTTCTGCCCGCGGTGCCGACTCACTCACACGGGCCGGTGAGGACCTCGCCCGCATTCCAGGTCACCGCGTCATGCGCGCTGACCACGGCGAATTCGGCGCTCGACCCAAGGATGGTGACCAGCGTCGACCACGCATCGGGATCGGCCGTCGCCTGCAGGGCGCGGCCCTCTTCCAGCTCAAAAGCCGCCTGCTCGCCGCTCTGCGCCAGGACCACGATCCGCGCCGGCGCGCGCTCCTGCGGCAGGCTGACAGCAAATGACCCATTCGGCTGCGGGGCGAAGACACGATCGGGATCGCAGACGAGCTGTAGCGTTGCGCCGGGGCCCTCGAGATCATGCACCGGCAATCCGCGCTGGAGGCTGTGAAACCAGGTCACATCCTCGATTACCAGCGGTGCAGAGTCCGAGGCGGTCCCCTCCTGCGTCCCGGTCTCCTGCTGCGCCTGCGCAATGAGCGGCATCAGCGCAGAGACGATGAATGCACCGAATGATGAACGTCGCATGAAACACTCCTTTTGAGCACCAAGCGTACATCTCTTACGCTAGGGCATCCCATCCGGAATGAAAACCGAAGCCCGCAGGCAAAACTGCGTGGACAGGGCTAAGGGGCGCAGCCCCTCGCGCGGTCAACAGAAATAGCCAGGGCCGTGTCCTCGGCCGAGGGCCTGCGGGCCGCACCACCCCTGCCGATTTCTGCTGCCCTTGCTACCCCCGGCCTCGCCGGCGGGCAGGCCGGATAGCGCGCTATCCGGCTTCAACTATTTGGGACAAGAACCATGCTGGCGAAGAAACTCTATGCCTTCCCGATCTCCAAAGTTTTTCACCTCGATGACGCAGGAGAAGAACACTTCCTGGGACTGAGATTTCGGTGGAACACAGGAGAAACACAAATTGCCTGGGAGAACCCCGGCGCCTTCAAGATGGGCCTGATCGTTGAAGAGCCGATCCCTGCCCGATCTTCCCCGGGCCGGGACTAGGCCCGGCCCGCGCGGGTTGGACTCGGCGGCGCAGACGCTGAGACCAACCCGCGAAATTTGGCGGGCCCCGCGTGAGCGAGGCCCGATCATCAGCTTCAAGGTGGCAAGCGTCTTAGGCGGCCTGCTCGGCGACGCTCCACCCGGCCTCAGCCAAGATGAAATCCACTGCCTTCTGCGCTTCCGACGCAGCGCGGAAGATCGTGCGAGTGTCGCCTTTCATGGCAGCAACCCACCCTTCAACATAGCTCGCACTCTGGTCAAACTCCGGCTCCACGCCGATCTGCACCCCGAGCATGCACGCGCCGATCTCCGCCACCAGTTCTTCGAAGGCGTAGGCCGTGCGGTCGGAAAACCTCTTGAACCTGTCGAGACGTTTTTTCGAACCGCTCCAATGCGTCAGCTCATGCAAAAGGGTCCCGTAAAATGCCTGCGCGCTGAGAAACGTCTCGATCGGCGGCATGTGGATGCGATCCGCCCGGATGTCATAGTAAGCCCGCGGCTCCGGGCTCGAATGGATCGCCGCACCAGTGCGGGCAATAAACGCCTCGAGTTCCGGATCGGCTTTGGTGCCGAGATCCCGCGGCGGCTCGCGGCGGGTGTAGAACTCCTCCGGCAGGCCGTCGATCTGGTCGGAGTTGAACACGCGGTAGGCGCGGCAATAGGGGATTTTCTTCTCGTCGCCGTCGTCACTCTCGCGCTCGACCGTGCCGAACTTCACCACCGTGGCCGACGTCTCGCCCTTGCGCACCTGCGCCCCAAGCTCTTGCGCCTGCCGATAGGTCATCCAACGGGCCGAGGCATAGCCTTTGCTGGCGGCCGTCGCCCAGAGCATCAGCACGTTGATGCCGCGGTAGTCCTCACCATTGAAGCGGGCCGGCATCTGCGCGCCACCCGCGCCGCCGGTCCACGGCTTGCGCCAGGGCGGTGTGCCTGCCTCGATCTGCGCAATGATCTCATCGGTGACGTGCTGGTAAACGTCAAACTTCGCCTTTGCCATTTGTGGCCTCCTTCGTGGTGGAGACGTTGGGGGCCTCGAGCCCGCCTTCCGCCGATGGGCTGCGCCTCGGCCAATCTGTCTGACCGGAAACGCATGTTTTCGGCGGAACAGAGTGGGAGAGGGCGAAGCCCGACCCACGGGCCGGACACGGACAGTCAAAGGATCGGAGACGGGGGTGGTGCGGCCCGCAGCGCGCAGCGCGAGGACACGGCCCGGCGGAGACGACGCCACCGGCGGCGCTTGTCTTTTGACTTTCCGGGGCCGGTCTGTTGGGCGGACAAACAAACAGGATCATGCCAGGGCGGGGGTGAGCGGGCGCCAGCCCGTCGAGCCCCTGCCCTGCCCTTTGGACAGATGCGAGACGCGCGCCCCGCGCGGCTCTCCTCTGATCAATCCGCCAGAGCTTTCCAGCCCGCTCCCGGCCGAGGGGACGGGGCGGGCCTTGCAGGCGGCGAGCGGGACGCGCACCCATATCGCGAAGGATGGCGAGCCGACTTGTGGGAAGGTCTGGCTTGATGCCCGGCCGAAGGCGGGGCGGGCACGGTCAGGAGGTCCTTGGGCAACGGGGCCATGGAGGCCGTAGGGCGCCGCCCAAGGGTCAATGCCTGATTTTTGGGCGGGCCAGGGCCGGGCCAACGCAGGAAGGGCCGAGGGAGTTATTATCCACAGGGCTGCCCACTGCCGCTGAGGATGAAAACTCGGGCACCTCGCACAACCATGCCGATTGCGCTTTGCTGACGTTCGACACCTTGTCGACGAAGGGGTCTAATGCGGACCTTCCGGACATTCGGCGACCAGCCGGTGGGAATGCAGCATGACGATGGAGTTGCTCGCAGCCGTAGCAAGCGGGGTTCTGCGCCGCAGCGCAGATCACGTTAGCGGTCGTTCAAGGCCGCACCAAACCCGGAAGCCTAAACCCACCATTCGCTGCGCCTTGCCGCAGCGCCGCTGATGCGGACAAAGCGAGACTTCGCTGCACTTGCGCCAATGTCTGGTTCGGCGAAAACCTACTCCCGAAAGAGACTACGTTAGGCGGTTTTGGACAGTTTCGGCTCATTGCTGGTCACGCTATAGCCCCTGACTTCTTTGGTCTAATTTGAGCGCGCTTTGACAACGACTTGCGCCCGCTCCACAGCGTCGCTTCTGCCGCCCCCGTCGCTTTTGTAGGTTATAGGTCAGGTGCGCCGCTTCAGCCTGGCCTCGGTGTTGTCAATCACTGAGGCAAGAATGTTGCGCTTCTTCATGACCTTGACGGTTTCCTCCATCACCTTGATGGCCCCAGTCTCGTCGCCGGACGCTTCCATAGCTTCGGAAAGATCACGCAAACGGCCGAAGTACTGAATATGTCCGAAGGTATCCGCGGCGTCGTCGGGTTTTTTCAGCAAGGCTGCGCTTTGAACCTTGGCCGCTTGGCTGACCTTGGCATTCTCGGCCTTGATCTTCAAATCTGACCGGGAACCATCGGTTTCCAGAACCTTGAAGTCCCGGAGATTCGGTGACGAAAGAGCGACCTCGGCGTGTTTCGCTGCGGGATTGTCCTTGCATGTCTCAGTCACCGTTTTCAGAATATTCCCGGCCGTATCCATCTGCGGCGCGCCGCCAAAGGCCAGGACCCGACCGACATCCTCAGTGAAATAGTCGGGCGCAACGCTTTCTTCGCTCTGGGATGCCGGCGCGCCAACATAGATGCGCAGGACGTTCGACACGACGATCTCATCGCCCAAGTCGACCGCCGCCTGCACCTTGTAGAACCCCGGTTCATCGATCAGCCAACCATCCGTGGACGTGCTGATCATGTGCGCGCCGAAAATGGATTTGCCGGGTTCGATCTGTTCTGTGTCTTGCTCGTGGCAATGCGTAATCATCGGGCGCCAAGGCTTGGTGAGACCGCCCTCTCGCTGCATGTAGACGTTGATGTGGCGCCCGTCCTTGAGCAACTCGTGATCCACGTTCGCCGTCCTGTCGCCGGTATTGGTCAGCTTCAGTTCCATCGTCACCGGTTCGAGGAACCGGTAGACGTTGGACTCGCGGTTGGGTCTGATCTTCAAAGCCCAGTTACCGGTCTGGCTCAACGCGTCGGGCTGTTCGAAGCCATGGTTCACAAACCAGTTCGAGTTACCCATTTGAACGAATCTGCGTGGAGCGTGACGCATGAAGACCAGCTCGTCATCCGAGAAGCGGAACTGGAAGTCGCTGAAGAACGCAGATTCGCCCCCCGAGACGCGGAACGGATAGTTCATGTAGCTGCGAGACTCGGGAGCGTTGGCGAGCGGAATCCAGGGATCGCCCGGGGCCTGTGGTGTACCCAATGCCTTCTGCCAGGCATGGGCGAGATTGAAGGCGTGTCCAATCTCGTGAATCGCCGTCCAGAATTGCATCCGGCTCCGCCATGCAGGCGCATTTGGATCATCCGTAGGCGCGTCCTGAATGAACGAGTCGGTGAAGACCGCCGTGCCCTGGCGATGCTGTGTTCCGATGTCATCGAACATTACACCGCCAAGACTGCGCCCGGAATCGTGACGCGCCGCATAGAGAACCCACATTACCCATTGTGGACGATTGGCAAAGCGCGACCAGAAAGTCGCCATTGCGTTGTGCATTTCTGCGTCGGACCATGTGCCGTTGGCACCAGACCCTGTGGTCGGTATCGTAGTACTTCCCGGCGACCGGGTCGCGTCGAACCCCGCGCGTTGGTACACCGTTTCGAGGCTCAGCGTTTCGCTTGGCAGAGCCGCAGGCCGGGTGGGGTGTGATCCGGTGTTGTAGGACGTCACGATTGTGCCTGCATTGGACACCCGGTCCACCTCGAACTCCACAGGATCGAAGTAGCGGGATTCAAATGCCAGGTTGTATGTGCGCGGAGTGATACCACCTCCTGACAACTGCAACGAATAGCTGCCATAGTTGAAGCCCGTCGTCCGCGATGCCTTGAACGTGACGGTGGTTCCCGGAATCAGCGATGCATCCCCGTCCCTGTACATGATCGTGGCCGTCACCGTGCGCCGGTTGAAGCCCGTGCAGACGTCCGACGTAACTTCCGCGATGGCATGTGCCGTCGATCTGGGAAACACGCGGCTCACTTCTATCGAAATGCGCTGTTGGGGATAAAACCGGTCAACATCGACCCGCACTGTGACGCTCAATAGATTGATCGGAAAAAACGGGCCAGGAACGGGTCGCGGAACGATAGGCCGCGATGGTAACCGTGGAGGTACAGGGACCGGCGTCGAATGCGTGGCAGGGGTGTACCGGTATCGACCGCTCACGGCGCTACAAAATTGCGGGATCGGTAAGGGCCGCGGTATTGGTAATGGCCGGGGGAAAGGCTCTGGAAGGGGGCCCAATGGGTTTGGAGTAATTGCTTCGAGGTCTTCGACCTCGGTTTCATTGTCTTCGGAGATCGTCCCGGCAACATAGTCGGGATGCTCTTCATCCGGAAAGGTGATCGCCTCGTGAGACGGTTCCATGTTCTCGGATTCGTTTGGTGTATCAGCCATAACTCGCTCCAATTCTTTGTAATTTCAAAAAATCGTCGGCGAAAACGCGGTGCCTAGAGGTAACCCGGTCTCAAATCTGTTTTGCGTGTGATCAACACTCCATCCTGCAGGGCAAACGTTACAAAAGGGTGCGATGCGTCAACGTCGAGGTGTACTGAGGTCTTCGGCTCGCTAACGGTGACGACCACCTCCTCTCCTTCTGGCAGGTCAAGCACCTCAATATGAGCCAGACCTGTTTGAAATCGTGTTTGCGCGGAAAATTCGGCAACGATCCTGCCCTCGACCTGAATCGAGATATCCTCGCCGCTGAAGCCCTCGGTAAAGTGCAGTTCTAGTTGCATCTCCGGCCATTCCTCAGCCGCAGCGGTTCCCCAAAAGGTGCCGGTGCCGATGGCAATGAACCCTGCAAAGCAAAGGCCAATAATTACTTTTGAAAACATGTTTCACCAAATTCAGCGGCACACGCTGTACGGGTATCAATATCATTTTCTGACTGTTTTTTCAACTCTGGGTTACAGTGCCAAGCAACTGCCTGCGCGGTTTGGATCAATCCTCCAAAGCCGTCCGGCAATGACCGCTTCCGTGATTTGGGCTGAGTTACAACTAAGGACGCAACATACACGCAATGCAATGCTGTGTCAGCGAAGTTGAATATTCAATCCAGGTTTTGTCCCGCGATGCGGTCGCTGCTCCCAAGGATTTCGCTGCGCGGCGCACGAACAACCGGATCCACCGCTGCGATGCAGCATGAGGTTTCGCCACGCCACAGCGAAAGTTCCGCTGCGAGCGGTAGCAGCAGGAATCTGACACTTCCGCATAGGGCTCTCAGTCAGCTTTCGCTGCCCAAGGCACGAACGGCTGTTTCTGATACGGGTGACCTCAGCGCAATACCCTCCCCGGGGGTCTTAAATGTTCGTGCTCGCCGAGCTCGGGACCAGCGACGTCAGCTACCAGTCTTTCGCCCTCGCCCATGGAACGATGCTGCCCGAGATATCGGGAAGGAGCGCCACGTGGTTCTCCGGGCGCAGGCGCAGCCTGATGCGTGTCGGCGGGCTCACCGAAGCGATCCAGGCCCTGACGAGCGATCCCGAAAAGACGAGATCAGAAGAACGCGCCGAGGGAGACCGAGGTTCCGCGGATTGTGCCGGACGCGCGCATTACGCCGCCGGGTGGGCTGCGCGGCCGACAAAGCGGAAAGGGCGGCCGATGGCCGCCCTGCCCGTTTGCCTCAGCCCTCGCTGGCCTTCTTGCGCAGCAGGTCGAAGTCGTTGGCGGCGAAGGTGACGTCGTAGACGGTCTGGCCGTCCTTGGTGTATTCGCTCTGGCGCATGGTGCCGCGGGTGTGGACCACGTCACCCGGGGCAATATTCTCTTTCGCCCATCCGATGACGCTGTCCTTGAAGATCGTGACCTCGTTCCAGAAGGGGCGCGACTGGAAGTCGCCGCGATCATCTTTCCGGCCGTATTCGGCGGCGATGCTCACCCGGAGCGTGGGGCCGACCTCCTTGATTTTTCCGACCCGGCCGATGATCTGAAATTCTGCAAAGGTACGCATTTTGTGTCTCCGTCAGTTTGAGTGTTTCGGTGAAAAACGAGCAGACCGGGCCGCGATGCGATCAAACCAAAAACCGGAGGGTCCGCAAAGCGGAAGCCGGTTTTTCGTTTGAAAGACGGCGCTTTAGCGCCGACCGGTCGCGAAGAGCGGACCGAGTCATGTTGAGTGTCCGAAACACGCTGGCGGAGACAGGGCGGGACCCTGCAAGCTCGGCTCTCTGCAGGCGGGACAATCATGGACGGCGGCTTCGGAGCCTCCGGCATCGCCGCTGGCCGGTCAGATGATCGCGGGCGGTGGCGCGCAGTGCCGGCGACGTCACATCACGTTCTTCGCTGAGTCCGGGGCGAAAGAGACTGTTGCCCTGGGTCACGTCTCGAGCGGCGGGTCCTATGAGGATGCCGAAGACACCAAGGGGACGAGCTCACCACTCTAGGGCGCCTGGCGGCCCTGCTGCGGAAGACGGCGGGCGCCGCCCGGGGCTCAAGGGAGGCGTGAACGACTGCATCGCGGCTGGCTTACCATTGACAGGAAACGCGCGGCCGAGGCGAGGATCGCCAGATGCGCTCGAGACGGTGATCCGGGAATATCGGCGCGATCTCGTGCCGACGAAGATCGCAAGGCAAGCCGAATCCAGCGCAACGATCAAGTCGCCGGCCGTGTTCATCACCGCTCCGGAGGTTTCCATGCCTAGGATGATTGCGTTGAACAGGATGACCCCCATGACCGTGTAGCGCGTCGATGGTCGATCGAGGAAATTAGATAGGTGGTGGCGCTTTTTTTGTCGGCTCCTGGATGAATTTCAGGCCCATGTATGGGCCCGCCAGAGTGTGCTCCAGTCCCAAGCTAGCTGACATTGGAGCAGGCCAATATCAGGGTCTGTTCTGCATCGCCGCGGTGCCGCATCGAGCCCCCGGACTTGGCGTTACCGGGAACCGCGGTTGCTGCGCGTGCATTCGGCTGATTTTCCCCCGCAGCTGATGAAAACCGATCACGAGAGGCAGGATCAGGTCGATGTGAATGCCGTCATCCCAATTGGCCGGAACGGCCCCGCAAAGGGGCTTAATCGCTTCGGTTCTGCGGTGACTTGTCATCCGCCGTAGTGGGTGCGTTCACGGCTTTGAGGCACTGCACGAAGACGTCGACAAACGGGTTTAGGCTATCGACCCGCCAGGCTGCCACCAACGAGATCGCCTCGGGCAGATCCGGCAGAGGTCGGACGACCACGCCCGCTACCGGCTCGTGCTCGACCCAGCGCGGCAAAACGCCCACGCCGAGCCCGGCAGCCACCAGCACCGACACGGCCTTCGTATGGCTGACCCGTTGCACGATGTTCGGGGCGTAGCCAGCGACGCGGCAGTATTGAAAGACGATGTCCTGATAGCCGATCCCACGGATATCACTGAAGCCGATGAATTTTTCTTCCCGTAGATCACCGATGTTCAGATCGGGTTTGGTAGCCAGGGGCGAGTCCTTGGGAAGAACAGCCGCAAAGCCCTCGCGATGCACCTCAAGCGTCCGCAGCCCGCTCATCGAGCGGGGAGGACGAATGAAAGCCACGTCGATCTTGCGGTCGGCCAACAGGGGCAGCTGCCCTTCGGTGGTGTTGAAGGTCATATCGAGCTGGACCGCTGGGGCGCGTTCCGACAGCAGGCGCAGTGCCTCAGGCAGCACTGCATGGACCGCGGTGGACATCGCGCCGATCCGCAGCCGGCCCGCATTGAGCCCACCTACCGTCCGCGCCTCGTCGAGCGCATCTTCGAACCCGAGCAGAGCGTCGCCGCATTTTTCGAACAGGGCATGCCGGGCGGGTGTTAGAGTAACGGTGCGGGTCGTCCTGTCGAACAGCCGGACGCCAATGCGCTCTTCGAGCTGACGGACCTGCTGCGACAGAGGGGCTTGGCTGATGCCTAGAATTTCAGCAGCACGTCCGAAGTGTAACTCCTGCGCTACCCGCATGAAGTAGCGCAAGTGCCGGATTTCAATGCCTTTCATGAACTATTCTCCAAAACAGAATAATAGATATTATTCATATATTGGACATGAAGATTCAAGGCTGCTGGATTACATCCGATCAACAGGACACGCCTATGACCCCAAAAGAACCAATCGACCTCTTCCTGCCAGTGCGCTGGATCGTCACCGCCATGCTCATCGTCGTTGTCGCCACCACCTTGGCGCAGATCGTCATGCGCTACGCATTCAACGCGCCGCTGATCTGGAGCGAGGAATTCGTGCGGCTGCTGATCGTCTGGATCACCTTCATAGGCGCCTCTGCGGTCTGCTATGACGGCCGCCAGCTCAACGTCGAGGTCTTCCTCAAGGCGGCCCCGCCGCGCGTGCGCAGCGTCCTGCGGATCTTCAACGCGGTGGTCTCGTTGGCTTTTCTTGCTGTGCTCGGCTGGCATTCCATCACGCTCGTGAATATCGAGATGATGCAGGACCTGTCGGCGCTGCCTCTGAAGGTCGGCCATATCCGGCTGGCCGCCACCATCGGCTGCGCGCTGATGATCATCGGCATTCTCGCGCGCATCTTCTACCGCCGCCCCGGCCTCAGCCGGATCGACACCACACACGTCGAAAACGACGCGATGTAAAGCCAGGCCATGCTTACGACACTTATCATCCTTCTCCTGCTTGTCCTGCTGTTCACCGGGCTTCCGCTGGTTTTCGCCATCGGCTCCGCGTCGGCGGTCTATTTCTACTTCTCGGGCATCAAGCTCGCGCTGCTGACGCAGCGGATGACGTCCTCTGTCGACTCCTTCCTGATCCTGGCGATCCCGTTCTTCTTCCTTGCGGGCGAGCTGATGAACGCCTGCAAGCTGACCGATCGGATTATCAACCTGGCCAAGGTCTGCGTCGGCCATATCCACGGCGGGCTGGCGCAGGTGAACATCTTCGCCTCGCTGATCTTCTCGGGCATGTCGGGCTCGCCGACCGCCGACACTACCGCTCTGGGCTCGGTGCTGATCCCGGCGATGAAGCGCGAAGGCTACCCGGCGCCGTTCTCCGCCGCCGTTACTGTCGCCTCGTCGATGGTTGGCCCGATGGTGCCGCCCTCGGTGTCTCTGGTGATCTACGGCACGCTGGCCAACGTTTCCGTCGGCAGGCTGCTGCTCGCCGGCATCGTGCCCGGGCTGGTGATCATCGGCACCCAGATGGCGTTCACCTATTTCTACGCACGCTACGCCGACCTGCCGCGCTATGAACGGGCGTCTTTCCCAGAGGTGCGCAGCGCCTTCTGCCAGGGATTTGCCGCTCTGATGTTCCCGGTGATCATCGTGTCGGGCATCTTGCTGGGGATCTTCTCTCCGACCGAGGCCGCTGCCGTCGCCGTGCTCTATGCGCTCTGCCTCGGCTTCATCTACAAGAATGTCAGCCTGCGCGACATGCTCGGCGCGGTGACCACCACCGCACTCGGTACCGCGCGCATCCTGTCGATCATCGCGGTGGCCTCCGCCTTCTCGTGGATCATGGTGCGCGAGGGCGTGCCGCTGGCCATCGCCAACTCGATCTCCGCCATCTCCGAGGATCCGCTGATCGCGCTGTTCCTCATCGTGCTGATGCTGCTTGGCGTGGGGCTGCTGATGGTGGCCTCCTCCGCCGAGATCGTGCTGACGCCGATCCTCGTGCCGGTGATCCTGCAGTTCGGCATCGACCCGGTGCATTTCGGCGTGCTGATGGTTTTTGTGCTGATCATCGGCGGCGCGACCCCGCCGGTCGGCGTGCTGCTCTTCATCGCGCAGGACATCGCCAAGATCAGCCACCTTCAGATGGTGCGTGCCATGCTGCCCTTCTACGTGCCGCTGGTGCTCGCGATCATCCTCCTGGTCTGCTTCCCGCAAATCAGCCTCTTCCTTCCCAACCTCGTCTTCGGCGATTGAGCCGAACGGAGACTACCATGACGACTGAACACCAAAATCTTCTGGAAAACATGAGCTTCGAGCAATTCGACGCGTGGTCGAAAGCCGAGGAGAAACCGGTTATCCTGATCCCTCTCGGCTCTCAGGAGATCCAGGGGCCGATGGTCCCGATGGGTGACTTCATGCTGACCCGCGAGGTCGCCGCCGAGGTGGCAAAGACCTCCGGTGCGCTGGCTGCTCCGACGCTGCCCTTCGGCTATGCAGAATATTTCCGCCCGTGCCCGGCGGCATCGCGATCTCGGCAGACGCCTTCCGCGCCACGCTGACGGACATCCTCGACAACTTCCTCGATCACGGGTTTACCCGCATCGTCATCCTCAACGGTCACAGCGGCAACTACCCGCTGATCGACCAGGTGATCCGCAACGTGCGCAACAAGCACGGGCTACTTGTGCCCTGCATCAACCTGTGGCGTTCGATCCCCGACGCGCTCTGGACCGAGCTGCACGGCGAGTTCGGCAAGAAAGCCTTCTCGCACGGCGGCGATCCGGTGACCTCCGTTTACATGCACTACTTCCCCGAGCTGACCCACCCGGACCGCGCCAAGCTGCCCGAGACGCCGGGCCAGCTGGCAGGGATGCCGGTGGCCGGCCTCGCCGGGGTGAAATTCCAGGACATCGAAATCGGCATGCCGGTCAATGTTGACGACCGCTGCCCCGACGGGATCGTTGCCGGCGATCCCGCGCGCTCCTCGGCGGACAAGGGCAAGAAGATCGCAGAGCACCTCGTTGCGTTCTGCAATGACTTCATCGCCCACTTCCGCGAGAGCGAACCGAAAGTTCCGGCCATGACGAAAACAGGGAAGTAAAACACATGAAAAAGTTCACCATTGCCGCCGCCCTTCTGGCAAGCACCGCGCTCGCAGCACAGGCCGACGAAATCCGCTACGCGACATGGGCCCAGCCCGGCGAAGCGCCCTATGCGGGCGCCGAGAAGTTCAAAGAGGTGGTCGAGGCGAATTCCGATCACACCGTGACGATCTTCCCCGGCGACCAGCTCGGCAAGCCCAAGGAAGTCTATTCGCAAATGGCGCTCGGCTCGACCCAGATCCTCGCCTCCGGCGATCCGGGCATGAAAGAGATCGAGTACCTGGCCCTGCCCTACCTGATGAACAGCATCGACGATTACGCCGCCGTACTGGACACCGACTTCGGTCAGGAGTGGAACGCGCGCCTGGTCGATGAGCGTATGGTGCGCCTGATCGGCTTCATGCCGCGCAGCCCGCGCCAGATCAGCGCCAACAAGGTCATCAACACCATCGACGATCTTGCCGGCCTGAAGCTGCGCGCGCCGGAGCGCGACTACTACGTCGAGTCGCTCTCCGCGCTGGGGGCCAACCCGACCCCGATGGCCTTCGCCGAGGTCTACACCGCGCTGCAGACCGGCATCGTCGATGGTCAGGAGAACCCGATCGAGACGATCTATGCACAGAAGTTCCACGAGGTGCAGGACGGCCTCGCGATGGTCGACTACATCGTGAAGCCCGCCTATGTCACGGTGTCCGAAAGCTTCTGGCAGGGCCTCAGCGAGGAAGATCAGGCGCTGATCATCCGCGCGAACGAGGAATCCACCAAGGTGATCGGCGAGATGCTGCCGCAGGAGCAGGACAAGATCCTCTCTGAGATGGAAGCTGCCGGCGTCACCATCACCTACCCCGACAAGGCGCCGTTCATCGAGGCGACCCAGTCGGTGCGCGACGAGCTCGGCACCGCAACCTGGGGCGAAGAGGTCTACAAGCAGATCGCAGAGATCGGCGCCAACTGACCCCGGCTCTTCCCCCCTGAAGACCAGTTTTCGAAAATGGATCCTCCCTTCGGCTTTCGCCGAAGGGGTGGTCCTTCTTGTGCCCGAGGAAGACAATGACTGACGCCACCAATCTCATCTCCCAGATCGACGCGATCACCGACGAGATCACGCCCGACCTGATTGGCATCCGCCGCTGGATGCACCAGAACCCCGAACTTGCCTTCGAAGAGGTAAAGACCTCGGCGATGATCCAGGAACAGCTGGACGAGGCCGGCATCAGCTGGACGGGCGGTTTGGGCACGACGGGCCTTTGTGCCACGCTGGGCGATGGCTCCGGCCCGGTGATCGCGCTGCGCGGCGACTTCGACGCCCTGCCGATCCACGAGACCGGCACGCCGGAATATGTGTCGACTGTGGACGGCAAGTCGCACGCCTGCGGTCACGATGCGCACACCGCGATCCTGCTCGGGGTGGTGCGTGTGCTGTCGCGTCTCGGCACGCTGCCCGGCAAGGCGATGTTCATCTTCCAGCCCGGCGAGGAAACCCTGACAGGCGCACGCGCAATGCTCTCTGACGGGCTGTTCGAGCATTGCGAGCCCGACATCATCCTTGGCTACCACAACTGGCCGCTGATCCCCGGCGGCACAATCGGCTGGCATCCGGCGACCGCCTTTGCCTCGACCGATCCTTTCGACATCGAGATCCGCGGCAAATCCGGCCACGGCGCACACCCGCATCTGGCAAAGGACCCGATCGTCGCCGCCTCGGCACTGGTCACCGGCCTGCAGAGCATTGTCAGCCGCCAGGTTGCGCCGCTCTCCGCCGCCGTGCTATCCATCGGCAAGATCGAGGGTGGCACCGCCCGCAACCAGATCCCCGACAGCGTGCGCCTCGAAGGCACCACCCGCAGCCAGGACCCTGCCGTCCGCAGCCAGATCCGCGAGGCGATCGAAGCGCAATGCGCCGGCGTCGCGGCCCAGTTCGGCGTCGAGATCGAACCCGTGTTCCACACCGGTGTGCCGCCCGTGGTCAACAACCGCGACATTCTCGATCCGGTGCTGAAAACCACCCGCCAGATCCTCGGTGAGGACAAGGTGATCGAACTGCCGCAGGGCTCCATGGGCAGCGAGGATTTTGCCGAATTCTCCAGCCGAAAGCCGGCGGCGCACCTGCGCATCGGATCGGCGCTTGAGCACCACAAGACCATGCTTCACCGCAGTGACTTCGACCTCGACGAGGCCTGCATCCCGACCGCCGTGCGTGCCCTCAGCCTCGCGATGATCGGCCTGATGGAAAAGGCGGCCTGACCCGGCTGGATACGACTTTGCATTCACGCAGCGGCGCTGCGTGAATGCCCGCAAGAACAGTCACCGTAGGAAGCCGTCCTGAGCGTCGAACAAACGCGATGTTTCGCTTCGGCGGATGTTGTTGCGCTCGATCTTGGTGCGCGCCTGATGAGAGCGGGCAACCTCCGGCCGCGGGCGAGGCGGGCCGCTCCCCGGCCTGGCCTGCAATCAGGCCTCGGTTGGCACCTTGTCGAAACGCGGCCAGCCCGTCGTGGGCCCGCGCCAGCCCTCGTAGGCCTTGGCGAGCGCAAAGACCTCTGCATCCCGGAACCGCGGGGCGACGATCTGCAGCCCGATGGGCATGCCGCTCGCGGAGAAGCCGCAGTTGATCGAACAGGCCGGTTGCTCGCCCATGTTCCAAGGCACGGTGAAGCAGATGTGTTCGAACGGGCGGGCCGGGTCGTTGGTCGGCGAGGCCCAGTCGGCGGGATGAGCCAGCCCCTTTGAAGTGGTCCACCCACGAAGCGTGAAATCCGATAGGATTTCGGCGAACAGGAGGACTACGGAATGGCTGGAATGCGAGAGAAGCCGGAAGACATTGTCACCAAGCTGCGTCAGGTCGAGGTGCTGCATGGCCAGGGCCTGTCGATGGCCGATGCGGTGCGGCAG